>JAZRRB010000176.1:0-17605 GCA_045650385.1 Candidatus Scatosoma sp.
CACAGACCGACATGCCTACGCCCCGACTTCGATACTGGTAAACCAGCCCACCGCCATCATAAATGCGCTGGCGGAAAGCCCGGGCATGATTTGCGTCAAGCCTACGAACGCGCCGAAAAATACCGCCAAAATCGGTTGCCACCACACTATAGGCATAAACGGATCGTTTGTCACCGTACCCGTGCTAATGGACAAAATCGCCGACAGCGCGCCCATAATCACAGGCAAAATCAAACCGACGCAAAACAGCGAAATGCGTTTAGCGTTGTATTTTACCACTTTAATCTCGTCTTTTACGGCAGGCGTCGCGCCCGTCATCAACCCTGCAAATAGGCAAATGATAGCAAACGGTATCAGTTTTAACAAGCTTTTTATCGCGATAAAACCACCCACAACCCCTACAAAGACACCGATAATAATCGGCAATAAAAAGATAAAACACTCTTTGAATTTCTTAAACAAATTGCTTATCGCGTACAAAAACTGATCGTACAGCTTAAAGATAATTGCCGCCGTAGAGCCGCTTATCCCTGGCACGATTGCCGCAAGCCCGATAAACACGCCGAGCAATCCGCTTTTACACCACGTCTTCTTGTTGTACTTGATTAGCGCGATTTGCAAGCTCTCTTTCGCCATCTTCCTTCCCCTTTCTTCTCTTTTTTTGAATAATCAAATACCCTATCCAAAGGGTAAATACGGCAAATGCGCCGCCACAAATTCCCCCAGCCAAATCGATTAGCACGTCGGTAAATTCCATCGCGCGCCCACCTGTAAACGATTGCAACGTTTCGTCCAAAACGGGTACAATCACAATAAGCGCAATCGGGATTAAAAGGAAAATTCGCTTGCCCGTATATGCGCGCCAACACCAAACAAGCAACGCGCCAAGCAAGGCAAACTCGGTAAAATGCGCGATAATACGCACTACTTTATGTAACGTATCGTACGCTTCGCCCGTCGCCGTTGCAATAACGGAATTGGGCGCGATTGCGGCAAAGATTTTTTGTATAATATCCACCGCGCCTGCGCTTTGCTCGGACGAGGCTTCCGCCGTTTTTAAGGAGTTGGAAAATATCCAACCCATCAAACCTGCACAAAGCAACGTAAGCACCACGCAAAGGCAAATAGCGTAGCCTTTTTTCCCTTTCTTTTCCATACCTTATATTATACGCGAAAAAGAGGCTTTCGTCAATATATTCCGAGAAATTCTGTGACTTTTTTGTGATTTTTTCCCTATAAAATACGAAAAAAATCGTTTCTTCTCTCTTTTTTGCGCTTTGGGATATGATATACTTGGATAGAATTTATTTTTCGGAGGAACGTATATGCGTTATATCAAAAAAATGTGTATATTGCGACAGGTAAAACAAGGTTTTTCGGGAGACGGAAAAACGCTTTCGGGACTTGTCAAAATAGAGCAGTACGGCAAAAACCTCGCCGTGGAAGTATCGGTAATCAACTTTGCACCCCTCTCCTCGGGGGAATATTACTGCATTATTGCCGATACGTACGGAAAAACGGAAATGCTGGCGCTTCGCGGAAAAAGCCTTTTCAATATCTTGACGGACACCGATTTGGAAAAAGGGTTTTGCGCCGTCGTTTGTTTTGTGAAAAACGACGTCGTGCCTATCGCTTACGGCGTGAACGGGGAAAGTTCGTACGATTGGAAAAAGATACTCGCCGCCGCCATGCCCCACGCTTTTTCAAAAGAAACCGAACGCAACGTCCAAGAAGATACCGCCGCCTCAAAAAGCGAAGAATCCGCGCCGAAGCAAGAAGATTACAACGACGAGCGTTTGGCAAACGAAAATTATTATCAGGAGGAAAACAATGGACAAGAGCTGTTACAAGAAACTATCCAAAATGCACACCCTCAAAGCGGAACTAAAAAACAAACGCCGCAAACGGGGACTGACCTTTCGGAAGATGTCTATGCTGAAAACGTACTCCAACCGTTTGCAACCGAGCCAGACGGATATTACCTTTCCGTCAAATCGGAAATTGACGAACTTCTAAGCAGTTATCCCAAGGACGATACGCTTTGCGGGGCATTTTCGTGTAGCGAGTGGGTACGCGTAAAGGGCGAAGAAGGCAATCCGATTTATCTTGTCGGCATTGTGTATAACGAAGGCAAAGCGCGGTATATCTGCTATGCCCTTGCCGCGGAAAACAAAGACGAACCGCCCAAGGAAATCAAGGACGTTTGCGCGTTCGTCCCCTCCACCCTATTTAACGACGATAAAGGCTTTTTCGTCATCTTCCAAAGCACGACCACGGGCGAGTGCATCAAGCCCTTTCGCGCTTGATTGTTTAGTAAAAAAACACTTTTTTGTAATATAATTTTCTTGACAAGAAAGCCCCCTCAATAGTATACTATTATTATAATAGTACGCATACATAGGTGAGTTTATGAACAAAATCATTACGTTAAAAGGTATGTCGCTTGCCAAAAGGCTGACGTTTACGGCGCTGTTTGCCGCGCTTTGTTGCGTAGCAACGGTGCTTATCACAATCCCCCTGCCTGCATCGGGATATTTCAATACGGGCGACGTGTTCGTACTGCTTTCCGCATGGTGTTTAGGCCCTATCTACGGCGTAGCCGCCGCAGCGATAGGCAGCGCGCTTGGGGATTTGTTCTTGGGATATGCGCTGTATGCCCCCGTCACCTTTGTCATTAAAGGCTTGGTTGCGTTTCTTTCCTGTATCGTTTGTTGGTTTTTCAAAAAATTGATAAAAAAGCAACGTTTGGATTTTCTCCCCCGTATCTTCTCTGCCGTGATAGGCGAACTCGTCATGATTGCAGGATATTTCCTCTTCGAAACGATTTTATACGGATTTTACGGAGCTCTTCCCAACGTTTTGGGCAACAGCTTACAAGCCGTTTGTTGCGGCGTTTGCGCGGTATTTATCGTATCCGCTTTGTACGCCGTGAAATCGGTACGCAATTTCTTCCCGCCCTTGAAGGGTTTTACGCCTGTCTTGAAAAAGCCTAACACGGAAGAAACCGCATAATCTTATTTTATTGCATAGAAAAAGCCAAGCATGACGCTTGGCTTTTTATTTTCCGTCTACGCGTTCTACCGTAAAACTTGTATCTTTATATAGGGTTATCAAATTCCCACCGAGCGAATCACGCTCGTAATATACCGTTTTGCCCGTTTTTGTTGCATAGCAAAACAAAACGTCCTGATAGCGGATATGCGTATTGTTTCGATGGTCGTGCCCAAAGAAAAGGGCTTTCGTGCTACCAAGGGCGAGAACTTTATCGAAAAACCCCGTATTTACAGCCTGCGTACGAACTTTACTTACCTGCCTGCCCGTACCTATGGAAGCATCTAACGCATACGCCTCGTGCGCTGCAAACGTTTCTTCAATCGGGATATGATAAAAGACGAAACTCGGCACGGTATAACCGCACTCGCGCGAAATCTCCATAATACTGTTTTCGTACCACTTAACTTGCTCTTCGGTGAAATTCGAATCCGCGCTATCCATAAATAACAACGAATACTCAATTTTACCATCACGTTCTATTTTATAATAGTAATTGCCGTACCGATTCGCGATATCCCCCTTTTTGAAAAGACAATATTCGCTTTGCTCGTACGCTTTACATATCTCTTTTGGAGAAATCGCGGAACGTATATCGTGATTCCCAAAAACGGGCGCCCAAGGAATTTCAAAGCTGTCCATCAACCGAATAAAGGTATTTAATACGACTTTTTTACTGCCGTTAGAAATGTTATCGCCCGTTAAGACAATCAAATCCGGCTCCGTTCTTTTTACCAGCCGCTTTATCATCGGATATGCGGTTGCAGATTCTATAAGATTTGCCGTTTGCACGTCTGAAAGTTGCAATATCTTGATTTCCTCGCCGTCGCCCGAAAGTGTACACGTTTCTTTATTTACGTTGAGCGATGAACCGTACTCTCTAAAATTCGTCAAAGCAAAAGCAAAACACGCGCAAAGCGCCATCGCCAAAAATACAACGGCGATAACGGCGATAATAATAATTTTACGCCACTTGCCTTTTGTCATACGTTTTTCCCCAGCCTATCAGGCTACGCTTAACCCACTTGCGTTTCGTCCTTTTGCGTAACAAGGTGCAACGCTTCCGCCACGCTATCGCGCTTGTCAATCGTGTACGTAGGCACAAGTTCTTTCACCGACGCCTTCACGTCTTCCAATTCCCCATACGCCTCCGCGTGCAATTTTTCAAGCTGTTTCCAAAGCTTTTCTTCGTCGAGGTCAATCGGTTTTGCAATACTGATAAGTCCGTTTTCCGTCTTTTGCAATCCCTCTTCTTCCATCAACCGTTCTTCGTACAACTTTTCCCCAGGACGAAGACCGGTACAAACGATATCGATATCTACATTGGGTTCATAGCCCGAAAGCTTGATAAGGTTATACGCCAAATCGTAAATGCGCACGGGTTCGCCCATATCGAGCACGAAAATTTGTCCGCCCTTTGCATACGCGCCTGCCTGCAATACAAGCGACACCGCTTCGGGAATCGTCATGAAATAACGGATAATATCCTTATGCGTTACCGTCAAAGGACCGCCCTCGGCAAGCTGCTTTTTGAAAAGAGGAATTACCGAGCCGTTCGAACCGAGCACGTTGCCAAAACGCACGGCAACGAAATTTGTGTTTTTACTATGCCTTCCTATCGTTTGGATAATCATTTCGCAAATCCGTTTGGTTGCGCCCATGATATTCGTCGGGTTTACCGCCTTATCGGTGGAAATTTGCACAAACGTTTCTACGGCGAACTCGTCCGCACATTTTGCCACGTTCAGCGTGCCGAATACGTTGTTTTTCACCGCCTCGTTGGGGCTGGTTTCCATAAGCGGCACGTGTTTGTGCGCCGCCGCGTGGAATACGATTTGCGGACGGTATTTATCGAACACGTCACGCATCTTATCCCTATCCCGAACGCTGGCAATCAACGTTAAAAGATTGAGCGAGGGATTTGCGCGTTTGAGCTCTTGTTCAATCTCGTACGCGTTGTTTTCATAAATGTCGAGGATAATCAACGTCTTGGGTTTATGCGTGGCGATTTGTCTGCAAAGTTCGCTGCCAATCGAACCGCCGCCGCCCGTTACCAAAACCACTTTGTTTTCTATGTATCCCATAATCTCGTCAAGGTTGACGTGCACCTGCTCGCGCCCGAGCAAATCCTGTACGTCCACTTGACGGAGCTTGGCTATCGTCACTTCGCCGTTTGCCATTTGGTAAATGCCCGGCAATATTTTTACGGGACAGCCACACTCTTGGCAACGTTTGACGATTTCACTCACCTTTTTCTTATCCACGGCAGGCATGGTAACGAAAATTTCTTGTACGCCGTATTCCGCAACCAAACGTTTGACTTCGTACGTGCTACCGCCGATTTTTACACCGCGCACCAATTTCCCGCGTTTTTCGTAATCGTCGTCCGCGATACATACCGGTTTATACGTACTCTTTATGGAATCCTGCATTTCCCTGATAAGCGCAACGCCCGCCGCGCCGCCGCCAACAATCATGACGCGTATCGTACGTTTATTTCCGCCAAATACTCTACGCTCAAAAAAGACGGTAAAGCGTTTGCACAAACGAATAAAGGAAATCAAACAAAAGAGCGCCAACGTATACACGCAAGCGGTGGAAACCCCAATATACGCGCCTTTGGTGACGAGGGCGAACACCCCGTTAGCAACGCCAAGCACCGCCGAGGCAATCACCCCTTTGCCAAGTTCGGGCAGCCCCACGGTGGAAAATACGATATTGTAAAGATTGCATAATAAAAATACCAGTACGCCGAGCGCAACGTTTACCGCCCACCAAATCCATATCGGTGTAGACGGTGCAATAAGCCCCACCGTACAAAAATAAGCAAACGCAATTGCCGCCGTTACGGCAAGCACGTCTGCTCCTATCAAAAATAATCTGTGCCAAAGTTTTACGCTTTTTTCACTCATTTTCGTATCCAAACCGTCCTTTTAGGACGGCTTTATCGTATTAACGTTTTTTACGTCTTTTTCATTATAACACGGCGGTATGCTTTTGTCAATACTTTCCTTTGGAAATACCGCTTGAAAAAAATGGGCAAATACCCTTTATTCCCAAATCTCGCGCGCAATTTGCAAAACTTCCGCAGGCGAGGTGGCTGAAAACAGTCTTTCTTTATAAGCCGCCGCACCGCGCATGCCTTTGACGTAGAATGCCGCCATCTTCCGCATAAATACCGTCGTGAACCGTTCGTCAAAGCGTTCCTGTGTCCAAGCGAGCTGTTTCTCAAACATGTTCAACTTGCTTTCCGTTTCCGCACCCGTGATTTCACAAAATACTTGCGGTTCGAACAACGCCGCGCGCGCCACCATTACGCCGTCCGCGCCCGTTTCGTTTAGCAGTTTTTCCGCATCCGCCTTACAAAATACGCCGCCGTTGGCAATCACGGGGATTTTCACCGCGGTTTTTGCCGCCGCAATCTCGCGATAGTTCACTTCCCCGGCGTATACCTTATCTTTCGTCCTGCCGTGTATGGTAATCAAGCTTGCGCCTGCCCCCTCCATACGTTTGGCAAACTCCGTCGTGATAATATGCTCTTTATCCACACCAATACGGCACTTAACAGTAATTATCTTGCCGCTTTTCACGCACTCGCGTACGATTTTCTCCGCCAAAATCGGGTTTTCAAGCAACGCGCTTCCCTCGCCGTTTTTGTAAATTTTCGGCACGGGACAACCCATGTTGATATCGATAATCGGGAAGGGCGCAAGTACGGGATTTTCACACGCCGCGCGCATGATATCGGGGTCGTTTCCAAAAATTTGCGCCGCCGTCAAACCCTCGTTTTCGTCCGTGTAAAGCAAACTTTCCGTGTTCTCGTTGCCGTATTTCAAGCCCTTTGCACTCACCATTTCCGTATAACACAGCCCCGCGCCGTAGCCTTTTACAAGGCGACGGAACGGATAGTTGGTATACCCCGCCAAAGGCGCAAGGAATACGTTGTTTTCCGTTGTTACGTTTCCTATATGTATCGGTTGTAAACGCATACCTGCCCCCTTCATTTCTTTTTCAACGCAACTCTGCCTTCGCCTTTACGTAATAGCTGTCCCACTCCGCTTCGGATAACTCGGTCACCGTTTTTTTATCGGCAAGCGCCAACGCTTCCGCCCTTTCAAAACGCTTTGCAAACCTGTCCACGCTCTCTTTCAACGCCTTCTCGCAATCGCAACCGGCTTTTCTACCCACGTTCACCGCCGCAAACAGCACGTCGCCAAGCTCTTTTTCCGCCTTTTGACTATCGCCTGTATTGTACGCCTCGAAAAATTCTTTTATTTCTTCTTGCAAACGCAATTCCGCGCTCTTCACGTCCACAAAATCCATGCCCGCTTTCGCCGCGCGTTTGCCCACTTTTTGTGCGCGCATCGCCGCGGGGAAACACTTAGGTACGTCGTTGACGGCGTCCGCGTACGTCGTTTGGTGTTTTTCCGTCATTTTGTTCTTTTCCCAAACGTTGAGCGCACCGTTTTCGCTGTCCGCGCTGTCTTTCCCAAAGACGTGAGTGTGTCTTGTAATCAATTTATGACAAATGCCCGACAATACGTCGGTGAGATTGAACGCGCCCGTCTCTTCTTTGAGTACCGCGTGGAATACCGCTTGCAAAACAATATCCCCCGTTTCTTCAAGAATTTTTTCATTGTCTTGTTGATCGATGGCGTCCACCAATTCGTACGCCTCTTCCACCGCCGACATCTTTATGCTATCGCTCGTTTGCACTTTATCCCAAGGACAGCCGTCGGGCTTTCTAAGCCGCACGATAATCTCTTTTAAGTCCTCTATGCTATAACGCGTCTTTTCAAGTAGCGGTTTTTCCTCAATCGCTACCGCTGACGTATAATCGTAACTTTTTTGTCTATCCAGCGCATATAACGGTGTTTTCACCGCTTTATCCCCACAAACGTAACGCGTTTGCGTTTCTTCGCCAAACAAATCCCCCAATACCAGCTTGCAATCGCTTGCCAACGCTCTATCGTCCAAATCGTATACAAGCAAGGGAAGTGTAAGCGAACCGCTTTGCGCCCTTTCAAAAAGCTCGTATGCGGAAACAGCGGTGTACGAACAGCCTTGAAACCCTGCCGCACGCACAAGCGCCGTCACTTTGGATACGCCGTCGATGATCGTTACTTTTCCGCGCAAGCGTTTGCTAAGCGCCTTTACCGAATTATCCTCGGTTGCCGCGCCGTCCACAAGATACACGGCGTTCTCGCCTGCTAGCGCCACTCTTTTGGCAAGATTTTTCGCCAAAGTGGAAAAAGAACGGCTGTTTTCGTAAACGTCGTCCAAACAAACGTGCGCTACGCCTAAATCGAGTACGCTTTGATAAGAACGAGTATTCGCCGTTCTCACCAAGATAGGCGCGCCTTCTTTTACCGCCTGCAAAATCGCCGTTTCGCCCCGTTTCGTCAAGTCACCTGCCGCTACTCCTAACCCGATTACCGTTATCATGTTCTTTCTCCTTGCGCTTTGATACGATAATATTATATATCAAATCGAGCAAAAAAGCAATCAAATAACAAAGATTGGTGGCGTGCGCCAAGCCAAAAACGGAAATTTCCGCTCTTTGCAAAAGAACCGAGTACGTCGCCGTCTTTACCACCACGCCAATAAGCATGGAAAGCGCGGCGAATTTCGGTTTTCCCTGCGCCGTCAAGCAGGCGGAAAGCGTTTGCACAAGCGAAAGCGTCAATGCACTGACGGAAAGAATTTTCACAAGGCGGACAAGCGTGGCAAGTTCTTCCACTTGCAAACTCCTGAATATAATTTTCACCGCTGGTTCAGCAAAAAGATACAAGCCTATCGCCGCAGGCGCGGCAATCAAGACGGTAATCCCCAACGAAAAGAAAATGCGTTTACGGACGTTTGGTTTTTTTTCGCTTGTTTTGCTTTCTAATCTTGCCTTTGCCTCGGCAACGCTTGGCACGCTTGCCGCCGCAATACCGTAACAAATAGACACGGGCAAATTAATCACCGTCACCGCGCCCCCTGCAAACAATCCGTACAGCGCCACCGCGTCTACGGCGTATCTTCCAAGCAATCTTACGGCAAGCACGCTATCCAAAAGCGAGGAAAGAGGGATAAGCATCGCGCTAAACGTTACGGGGATGCTCAGCCGCAAAATACTCTTTTTAGATACCTTATCCCCCGTATCATGGCGCGTTATCCCCCTATACAAGCTGCGTTTATAGAATAAAAACACCACAAAAAGCGCCACCAATTCGGATATGGAAACGGCAAGAAGCAGGAAAACAACCGCCTTTGCTACGTCACCGCGGAACAGATAGGCAAACAGCAAACCAAAGCCTACCTTTACCACCTGTTCGGTAATTTCCGAAGCCGCCGTTGGGAACATATTGTTCCTGCCCTGAAAATATCCCCTGAAAACGGAAATCGCGGAAACGAGCAACACGGACGGCGCGAGGGCGAAATACCCTGCCGTAATCTCGCCGCTGCCCTGCGCCGCGCTTAGAAAGGGCGCAAGCACGCACATAAGAAGCGTACCCACGCCGCCGATAAGCAAAAACAGTTTCATTGCCGTTTTGAAAAGCGGCGTTTCCGATTGTCCTTTGCCAATGCGCTCGGCTGTCAATTTAGCAATCGACGAGGGTATCCCCGTAGCGGAAACGGTGAGAAGCAAGCAATACACAGGGTACACCATTTGGTATAGCCCGATACCGTGCCCACCGACGAGGTTGGTAAGCGGAATACGGTATAGCGCGCCCACGATTTTCGCGATAAATCCACCTGCCGCGATAATTACCGCCCCTTTGATAAAACCGCCCTTTTCTTTCTTTTTTACCACGCTTTTCGACATGTTTTTGCCCCTTTCTTACCCTTATACATACAGTTTGGGGGGATGGCGCGGTTTTTATGAATTTTTTGCATGAAAAAACCGCGAGGTTTCCTCGCGGTTTATTGATTATTCTTCTACTTCCTCTTCGTCCTCGTCCACGTAAACTTCTTCGTTTGCCGTATCGATAACTTTGCGGATTTTTTCAAGCACGTCCGTTTTTCCATACCCCGTTTCCGAACTCGTAGCAATCAAATTTTCTACCCCCAAATACAAATCGGCGGCGATTGCCCGAATATGTTCTTTCAGCTTCATTTTCGAAAGCTTGTCCGCTTTTGTCAAAACAACGGTAAAGGGCAAGGTATGATAGTGCAAAAACTGCATCATTTGCACGTCGTCGGCAGTGGGGTCGTGGCGCGCGTCCACAAGCATAAATACGTGCGCAATCTCGTCCTTTCCACGGAAAAACGCGTCCAACGTCTTTGCCCATTTCTCCTTTTCGCCTTTGGATACCCTCGCAAAACCGTACCCAGGCAAATCGGCAAGAATAAATTCCCCAAAATCGAAATAATTGACAAGCCGCGTTCTGCCCGGCTCGCTACTCGTCTTAGCGAGTTTTTTCCTATTGGCAAGCATATTGATAAACGAGCTTTTCCCTACGTTCGATTTTCCGCAAACGGCAATCATCGCTTTGTTTGGTTTGATAAATTGTTCCGCACGCGCCGCCGACGTAATAAACGTTGCGTTTTTGATAACGAGCGAGGGCTCTTTTTCTTTCACCTCGTACATACCTACCTCCTTTTCCTTTTATTCACCGCAACGCACGCCGTCACAAGCACGTCCCGAAAGGGCGCTCGCCCGTTTTGCGTTCGACTTTTCTTCCGTTTGACAAATGGCAAGGGCGAATACTTCTTCCACGTTTTCCACGGGCACAAACCGAATTTCCTTTTTCACAACATCAGGCAATTCTTCCAAATCCTTTTCGTTGCCCTTGGGGATAATCACCGTTTTAATACCCACTCTTCTTGCCGCAAGCGATTTTTCTTTTAAGCCGCCGATAGGCAACACCTTACCGCGAAGGGTAATTTCGCCCGTCATAGCGACGTCGCCGCGCACCGCTCTACCCGTAAGCGCCGACAAAATCGCCGTTGCCATGGTAATCCCTGCGCTGGGCCCGTCCTTGGGCGTTGCGCCCTCGGGTACGTGCACGTGTAAATCCTTTTCCGTAAACGTTTCCTTTGCAATACCGTACTCTTCCGCATGCGAACGGATAAACGAGAGCGCCGCTTGCGCCGATTCCTTCATCACCTCGCCAAGTTTTCCCGTCAAACGCAGTTCGCCTTTCCCCGGCATCGTCGTCGCTTCTACCGTCAGCGTCGTGCCGCCAACCGCCGTCCAAGCCAAGCCGTTCACCGCGCCTACTTGCGCCGATAACAACGCCTCGTCCAAAGTAAACCTCGGCGCGCCAAGCATCTCTTGCACCTTTTCGCGCGTCAATTTCACCTTTGCCGTACGCTTATTTTTTGCGTGTTTTACCGCTATTTTACGGCATATCCCCCCAACCGTACGTTCTAAACTACGCACGCCTGCCTCACGTGTATACCCCTCGATAACGTAGCGAAGTACGTCAAAGGAAAATTCTGCATGCTTGTCCAAAAGTCCGTTGGCTTTGAGTTGTTTGGGCACAAGATAGCGTTTTGCTATCTCCGTCTTTTCTTCCAGCGTATACCCCGAAAGTTCGATAATCTCCATACGGTCGCGAAGGGGCGTAGGAATCGTATCAAGAGAATTTGCCGTCGTGATAAACATAACTTTACTCAAATCGTACGGCGCTTCCAAATATCTATCTCTAAACGTAGCGTTTTGTTCGGGATCGAGCGCTTCCAAAAGCGCCGCCGCAGGATCGCCGTGCATATCGGACGTAATTTTATCAATTTCGCCCAACAAGAACACGGGGTTAATCGAGCCCGCCTGTTTCATACCGTACAAAATTCTACCCGGCATTGCGCCGATGTACGTACGTCTATGCCCACGAATTTCCGCTTCGTCGCGCACACCGCCAAGGCTCATACGTACGAACTTTCTATTCAAGGCGCGCGCAATCGAGCTTGCGATACTCGTTTTACCAACCCCAGGAGGGCCGACAAAACACAAGATAGGCGCTTTCATGCTGCCCGTCAGTTTCAATACGGCGAGGTATTCAGTAATACGTTCTTTGATTTTTTCCAAGCCATAGTGGTCGCTATCCAAGACTTTGATACACTCTTCCAAGCTTTCAGTATCCGTCGTTTCTTCCGTCCAAGGCAGGGATAAAACCTGTTCCAAATACCCCGAAATCACGTTATATTCAGGGGACGAGGGCTGCATTTTTTCCATGCGGTCCACTTCTTTAAGGCATTTTTCTTCCAAATCCTTGGGCAAGCCTTTCGCTTTGATTTTTTCGCGGAATTCGTCCTCTTCCTTGCCGTCGTCGCCAAGCTCGGTATGAATCGCCTTCACCTGTTCGCGCAAGAAATATTCCTTTTGCGATTTATCGATGCTTTGGCGTACCGCGCCTGCGATTTTCTTTTCGATTTTGGAAATTTCCAGCTCGTCGTTTAAGCAACGTTCGAACAGTTTCAATCTTTCCACAAGGTCTGCTTCTTCCAAGCTTTGTTGTTTCACTTCCAAGCGCACGCGCATCGCGGAAAGCGCCACGTTCATATACTCGTCCGCGTTTTGACAGCTTTCAAGCTTCACCGCAATTTCCTTCGAGAGCTTTCCGTCCACGCCCAAAACGTCTTTCACAAGCGCCTTTGCCGTGCGGAAATACGCCTCTTCCAAAATCTCGTCGCCGCGCTTAATTTTCATCTCGTCGCAAACGGCGTAGAAATAGCCGCTTTCAATGCCTATCTCACGCACTTTCGCACGATAAAGCCCCTCGCACAGCACACGCATTGCGCCGCCGGGGAGTTGCGACATTTGTTTTATCCTTGCTACACACCCAACCTTATACACGTCCTCGGACGTAATTTCGTCCTTTTCCGTCACCCGTTGAGTGCAAATCATCACCAGCCTGTCCACCGTAGCGTTGGCGCGATTGACTGCTTTTAACGTCATTTCTCTACCCACTTCGAAAATGATATTCGTGTTGGGGAACGCCACTTTTCCGCGCAAGGGAATTACCGGCAAAAGATTTGTTTTTATACTATTGTCCATATTATAACTTTCCATATATATATTATTACCCGAAAAAACCGCTGTCTAAACCTTTTCGTCCACGATAACGTTACATATAAGCGTTACCGAAAGATAGAAAAATTGGGGGTGCGGTGGCTCGCCGCTTGAACGCCTTATGGCGTTGGTACGCAACCTACGGTTGCTTGTCTTGGGGCTATGTTCCGCCTTGCGGCGGCTCTTGACAGAGTGTCGCAGGACTGCGCGTCCTGCACCGCGTAAGGGACTATGCCCCTTAACCCCATGTCGCCAACGTTAACGCCAATTATAAGCGTTAACGAAGGATAGAAAAATTCGCCCGCGGAGGCTCTCCGCTCGCCACCTCTCCGCTTAGCGGTCGTAGCTGTCTATCATGTCCAAGAACTCCTCAAAACGGTACAAATCCTCAGGGGAGTAATAGTCGATGTAAATCCTGCCCTTTTTATCGTTGCCAATCAGCGATACTTTCGTACGGAATACGCTGCGCATACGCTCGACAAACGCTTTTAATTGCTCGCTTTTTGCCGCCGCCTTTGCTTGGTTTTCCTGTTGCAATACCTCGGGCGGCGTTAAATACGCCTTTACCGCGCGTTCCATTTCGCGCACGGAATACTCTCTTTTAATCGCTTCTTCCGCAAACGCCAACTGTTTCTCTTGCGGTACGCGTACAAGCGCACGCGCATGCCCAGCCGTTAATTTTTCGCTTTCCACAAGCCCCAATACCTCAGGGGAAAGGGTTAAAAGACGTAACGTGTTGGCTACCGCAGGGCGCGAAATCCCGACAAGTGAAGCAACGTCGTCTTGCGTTAAATCGCAATCAGTCACCAATCGTTTCATCAGATACGCCTCTTCTAAGGCAGGCAAATTTTCACTCTTTAACCGCTCGATAAGCGAGAACACTTCCGCGTTCTTGTCCGTAAAACGGTACACACGTACGTCCACCTGCGTCGCGCCTGATAATTTCGCCGCGTAAAAATCCTTTTCCGCCGCCAATAACCGCAATCTGCCGTTCTCCGCTTCGTTCACCGCAAACACGGGCGCACCGTTTAATAAAAAGTACGCCGCACGCGTTTTTAAGTCCTTTTTATCCCAAGCCTCTATGCTCGTTTCCACATCGATAAGCGAAAAGGGGACTTTCCTGTTTTCAAAACGTAAGTCCAACGTCTTTTTCGTCTTTGCTCGTTTCATTTTCCTGCTCCTTGTAACAAACAGAGCTGCTTTTCGGCAGCTCCGTTGATGCAGTTTTTTAATTCTTATTCTTCCGTTTTATCGTCCGATTTTTCTTCGTCTTTTACGTCAGCGGACGTTTCCTCTTGCGCGATATGCTCGGCAGTGGGGACGGTTGCCGTTCTAAACGGATTGTTTTGGTGTGCGCCCTCGCGCTCGTCCATATACGCGATAACTTCTTTATAGCTTGCGCCTTTCATCAGCATCGCCACTTCTTCCGTGTAAATGGTTTCTTTTTCCACAAGCACACGCGACATGTTGTCCATAATCGAACGGTTCTCTTTCAACAGCTTGGTCGCACGCGTATGCGCTTCGGTAATCAGTCTTCTAATTTCCGCGTCAATCGTCGCCGCCGTTTCTTGCGAGTATCCGCCGCGGCTTTGGTTGCCGTATTCCATACCCATAAATATGGGCTGATCGCTATCGTACGCCACAAGCCCAAGCTTATCGCTCATACCCCATTGCGTTACCATACGGCGTGCAATTTCCGATACGTGTTGCAAATCGGCGCTCGCACCCGTTGTAACGTCTTGGATAACGAGTTCTTCCGCGACTCTTCCGCCAAGCGACATACAAATATTATCGACGAGTTTATTATACGAAACGTCGTTATCGTCCGTTTCAGGGCGAGTCATGGTATAGCCAGCCGCTCTTCCGCGAGGAATAATTGAAACTTCGTGTACGGGATTGCAATGCTTGCAAAGACAAGCAAGGACTGCGTGTCCCGATTCGTGATAAGCAGTACAACGTTTGTCCGATTCGGTAACGACACGGCTCTTCTTTTGCGGGCCCATCAATACTTTATTGATACCGTCGTACAATTCGAGGTTGCCAATCATATTCTTGCCTGCGCGCGCCGCCAAAATCGCCGCTTCGTTCAAAAGGTTTGCAAGCTCCGCGCCCGAGAACCCTGCCGTAATACGCGCCACCGTCTTGAAATTAACGTCGGGTGCCATCGGTTTGTTTCTTGCGTGCACTTTCAAAATTTGTTCGCGTCCCTTTACGTCGGGCAAGTTTACGTTGATTTGTCTATCGAATCTGCCCGGACGAAGCAATGCAGGGTCGAGGATATCCGCGCGGTTGGTTGCCGCCATAACGATGATACCGTCGTTGCTTTCAAAACCGTCCATTTGCACGAGGATTTGGTTGAGAGTTTGTTCCCTTTCATCGTGCCCGCCGCCAAGACCTGCGCCTCTGCGACGACCTACCGCGTCGATTTCGTCAATGAAAATGATACACGGCTGATTTTTCTTCGCCATATCGAACAAATCACGTACACGTTTTGCGCCTACGCCCACGTACATTTCCACGAAGTCCGAACCCGACACAGAGAAGAAAGGCACGCCAGCCTCGCCTGCTACTGCTTTGGCAAACAGCGTCTTACCCGTTCCCGGAGGGCCTACAAGCAACACACCCGAGGGGATACGCGCGCCAAGCGCGGAGAACTTTTTGGGGCTACGCAAAAATTCGACAACTTCCGCAAGTTCTTCTTTTTCCTCTTCCGCACCGGCAACGTCGGAAAAGCGCACTTTCAAATTGCTTTGTACGTGCGTTTTGTTTTTATTCATGCTCATTGCCGCGTTCGCGCCACCCGTTGCGCCGCGAAGCAATATAAAGAAGAGCAAGCCCATCAAAAGAATCCCAAGTACAGGTAAAATGCTCGACCAAATGCTGCCCGCATTGGGATCGGCAAGTTCTACCATAACTTTGGAAAGATTTACGCCTTGACCTTTAAGATCCAACATAAAAAGCGAATACGAATTATAATCGTAAATGCTCGGGCCGCCAGCAACGGTATACTTTGTAATGGTATCGCCTTCGATGAAATTCGCCTGCCAATTATAGCCGTCAACGTACAATTCCACCCTTTCCAACTCTTTGATTGCGTGCAGTTTTTCAATCAACTGACTGTACGTAATCTCTTCCGCTTGATTGAGTAGGGAACTTACCAAAAATCCGATAGCAAGCACCGCTATCACGCCTACCACAATCCAAATAATTGTTTTTGTTCTCTTGTTCAAAGTTTTTTACTCCTTTTTTCTTCCGCCTTGTTAGTTTGTCTTAAAAAGCGGCTTGTAATACCTTTCCCCCGATTCCCTTTCTACTAAAAGCGTAGGGAGATAGACTTTTAGTCTATTTTTCCATATTTTACCACATTTTATTCGCTTTTACAAGCGTTTCCGTATAAGAAAGCGAAAAGCTTTATCAAACGTTCACAATTTTTAACCTTTTATCACGCGAAAACGTCTATATAAAACTCTCCACCAGAATCTTTACGCCTATCCCAATAAGCACAATACCGCCAAACAAGCCCGCTTTGTCCGCAAGCTTATTGCCCATCGCTTTGCCAAGGTATACCGCACCAAGGGCAAGGGCAAACGTAATTCCCCCAATCGTCAACGTCGAACCCCATACGCCAAGCGCCAAACCCTGAGAAGATATCGCCGCCATTTGCAACGTCACGCCCACAGCAAGCGCGTCAATCGACGTCGCTATCGCCTGCATAAACAATTTGCCAATCGGTAAATCTTGACACGTACACTCGCAAACGCCTTCTTTTTTGCACTTTCGCATACTCAAAATGCAATCGAACAGCATTTTTCCACCCAAGAATACCAGCAACGCAAAGGAAATCCATGCGGAAATACGTTCGAACGTTTCCAAAAAAGCATTGGCGATTATCCCCGTTATAAAATACCCGATAAGCGGCATTAAAAACTGGAAAAAACCGAAAAAACCGCCAATTAACAAAGCACGTTTAAGGGGTAGTTTCGGATTCGTCATGCCGTTCGTCATCGCAACGGCGCACGCGTCCATCGCAAGCGCCACCGCCAATAAGAGTATTTCATATACCAACATACCGTTTGCTCCTTATAAGCAATTCTTTTCTTTTAATGCGGCAACCACCTGCGCGAAAATCTCGGCAGGCGTTTGTTTGCCGTCGATACGGATATATCGCGCCGTTTCCGCTTTCGCCAAGGCGTCAAACCCGTCGTATACACGCTGATGGAACGCCATGCCGGCTTGTTCCAATCTATCGTTCTCGTCCGCGCCGTGTTTTCTTTTGAACGCGTCCGCAGGCGTTAAATCGATGAACACCGTCGCATCGGGCAAATAATTCTCTAACGCATACGCATTGATTTTGCGGATAAAGTCTTCCCCAAGCCCACGCGCATACGCTTGATAGGCAAGAGAGGAATCGACGTATCTGTCGCATATCACCAGCTTCCCTTCCGCAAGCGCAGGGGCAACCTTATCATGTAAATGCTGTACGCGCGCCGCCGCATATAAAAGCGCCTCGCACTCGTCCGTCATCTCCGCATTTTTACCGTTTAATAAAAAGTC
>JAZRRB010000177.1:0-3514 GCA_045650385.1 Candidatus Scatosoma sp.
ACATGGCTACGATCCGACTTCCCCACCCTGCCTTTGAGTTGATAGAGTTGCGAAATCCCCAATTTATCGCTATCGATAACGATAATCGTGTTGGCGTTAGGCAAATCTACGCCGTTTTCAATAATCGTCGTGGTAATGAGAATATCCGTCTTACCGCCGTAAAAATCGAGCACCGCATTTTCCAGCGCCGTTTTATCCATTCTGCCGTGCACAACGGAAATTTTCGCCTCGGGCATGATGCGTTTTACCCCTGCCGCAAACGTGAAAATGCTCTCGACTTTGTTGTACAAAATAAACACTTGGCCGCCACGGGAAAGTTCTCTTATACACGCATCGCGTATCAGCGTTTCCGTTTCTTCCACAACGTACGTTTGCACAGGCAAACGCTCGCGCGGGGGCGTATGAATCGTAGAAATATCCCGTATCCCCGACAACGACATGTGCAGCGTCCGAGGAATCGGGGTTGCCGTCATCGTCAAGCAATCAATATTTTTACGCATATTTTTGATTTTTTCCTTATGTTCTACGCCAAAACGCTGTTCCTCGTCCAAAACGAGCAAGCCTAAATCCTTAAATTTCACGTCGGCGGAAAGAAGGCGGTGCGTACCGATAACCAAATCGATACTGCCCTCTTGCAACCCATTCAAAACCGCCTCGTTTTCCTTGGGCGTATTAAAGCGATTGAGCGCCGCTACTTTTACCCCAAATTGTTCAAAGCGCGCCTTTGCCGAAAGGAAATGTTGACGGCACAAAACGGTGCTGGGACACATCAGCGCCGCTTGTTTTCCACCGAGTACGCACAAATAAATCGCGCGGAATGCCACTTCCGTCTTGCCAAAACCCACGTCGCCGCAAAGCAATCTATCCATTACTTTTCCCGACGTCATATCCTCTTTCACTTCCTCAATCGACGCCGTTTGGTCAAGCGTGGGCGTGTATTCGAAAGCGTCTTCAAATTCCTGCATAAACGCTTGATTTTCCGGAAAGGCAAAGCCTTTATTCTCCGCGCGTTCAGCGTAGAGTTTTTTCAAATCAAACGCCAAATTTTTGAGCGAAGCGCGCACTCGCGCTTTTACCCGTTCAAATTCCGCACCGCCTATTTTACTCAAATTGGGCGAAGCGTCACCCACGTATTTGGACAACACGTCCATGCTTTCCGCCGGTACGTACAACGTATCGCCGTCTTTATAAGCAAGGGCGATATACTCCTTTGTGCCGTCCGTCGTTTCTATCTTTTTCGTGCCGAGCACTTTGCCGATACCGTGCGTTTCGTGTACGACGTAATCTCCCACGTCGGGCGCAGAAAACATATCGCCGCGTTTACGGCGAAGACGGCGGTTATCGGGCGCTTTTACGTACAAATCTCCCGTGCCGATGAGCGCCGTTTTACAGCTGTGCAAAACCATGCCTTTATCCAGCCGTTCTTTGAGTACGTACACCCCTTTCCCATCAGGCAAAGCATCGCTGATAGCGGACGTGGAAACATATTCTTCCGCGAGGTTTTCCGTCATTTTAACGGCAAGGCGTTCTTCCCCGCAAAAAAGCAGGACTTTATAACCGCCTTTCAACCAATTTTTGATATCGGTAAGAAGGGTGGGGAAGCCGTTGAGATAGCGCGCAACAGGGGTTGCCGAAAGATTAAAAATCTTCAACGGCTCGAAGAAGAACGGATTGCCCGTAAACGTTTGAAGCGCCAATCTTCTATTCTCTAAAACGCCCTCCAAAAACCGTTGTTTATCCATGTATTGCGCCTTAGTAAAATCGAACGCCTCGCCGCCCGATTGTAAGCGGTGAAAACGTTCCTCATGCTCCTTATAAAGGGCGTTAAATTTATCCCAAAGCGCCTTTCCCTCGTCAAAGACAAGCAAAGTATTTTTCGGCAAAACGGAAAAGAAATCGGTTGCATTTTCCAGCAAAGGCATGATAAACGAAGTATCGCAATCTTGCGAAAGAATTTCGTCGGCAATTCCTCTTGCCCTCGTATACGCTTCCGAGGTAGAAAACGCCTTACTTTCTCTATCCAAAACCGCCTTTATCCGTCTTTTATCCTCTTCGTCCACGAGTACGTCCGTTGCCGAAAGCAAGGTAATTTTGGAAACGCTTGGCAAACGTTCCCCTGACAGGAAATCGTACGGTTTTATCTTTTCAACTGTATCTCCAAAAAAGTCTATACGAACGGGATTTTCCGCATTGATAGGATAGATATCGAGAATATCCCCACGCAAAGCGAACGCGCCTTTGCTTTCCACCTCGAAGGCACGCGTATAGCCCATGTTTACAAGCGTTTGGGGAAGCGACGTAAAATCGAAATCCTCACCCTCTATGAGGGTGAGTGTCGGTAATTTTTTAGGGAATAACTGCAACAGCGCGTCAATTTCCGCCACCACGACGTCACAGCCGTTCTGCAAGGCATAGATACCGTTGAGCCGCTTATAAAGCGAATCTTTGGAGAGCGCTTTTCGATACAAAAGCACCTCGTCTTTTGCCGCGAGTACCTTTGTCGTTTTCCCCGAAAGCGTAGCGATATTATCCGCCGCCTTTTGCGCGGATACCGCGTCCGTCGTAATATACACAACGGAGGTATCTACAAGCCCTGCAATTAAATATTTCAAGGAATCGGAAACGCCGAAAACCGCCGTCGGCATGCCGCGGCGGAGTTCTGTTTCGAGCGCGGTATATTCCGCGCCTAATTTGTCAAAAGTAAAAAAATTGCGTTTCATTTTCCTTGTTCGCCTATCAATTAAAGCGGCACATCACCTTTTCGATATCTTCGCCCCTTGCAAACGCTGCAGCGGCTTCGCCTGCTTTTTTGCAAGCCGCACCGAAAAGCTCGTAATCTTCCTTGCGCACGTCTGAAAGCACGTAGTTGATGATAGGAATATCCACTTCGTCGCGAATACCGATACGGATACGGGCAAAATTTTTCAAACCCGTTTCCCCGATGATACTGCGCATACCGTTATGCGTGCCTGCACTACCGCTTGCGCGGATACGCACTTTGCCCTTGGGCAAATCGTAATCGTCATAGATAACGAGCAGTTTATCTTCGGTAATTTTATATTTGGACATCAGTTGTTTTACAGCTCTGCCCGAATTGTTCATATACGTCAAAGGACGGGCAAGAATTATCTTCTCCCCATTATAAAAAGCCTCAGCCACGGAAGCTTCGCACTCCTTTTTCTTAAACTTTGCGTCCAGCGTTTCCGCGCAATCGCCTACCGCGATAAAACCCATGTTATGAAAGGTTTTTTCGTATTTTTTGTCGGGGTTACCCAAGCCTACTATCAAATACATAATCTATCCTTTTATCAAGAAGAGCCGCCGTTTTTAAGCGGCGGCTTTTTTCCTTTGTATTAGTCGTACAATTTGGACATCGGTTTATCCAAGTATACGTTTTCGATTGCCGCCGCGAAGATATCCGCAACCGACAATACATCAAATTTATCGAGTTTCTTTTCATCGGAAAGATGAATCGTATCGAGCATTACAAGCTTCGTAATCGCCGAATTTTTCA
>JAZRRB010000178.1:0-1544 GCA_045650385.1 Candidatus Scatosoma sp.
CCCGCTTTCCCATCGGCATACGGAATAATTGTCGTTTCGCCTTCAGTATCTAACAAAAAACAACCGTCAAACTTGACTATTTTTTCGCCTTTTGCAGTGATAACCTTTATTTCGTCAACGTTTCCATAGGATTGTAAGGAAATAACATCTCCTATTTTTCCGCCGCCTATATCGTAAGACAAGAACGGCAAAGAATAAACCTTAGAAAGTTTTGTAAGACAATCGGAAAAACTGGATACGGGCAAAATACAAAGCCGCATTGTTCCTTTCTTTTCCGACGTTTTTAACACTTTATCAAAATCGGCGTAAATATTCAAACCCGTTATATAGTGTCCGTAATTATAGCTTGAATAGATGTTTCTAAATCCGTCTATCTCCGACAAAGCGCAGACAACCAAGTTATTGCCGTTCGGTCTTGCCAAATACCAGTATTTTATCGGAGTATATTTAGATACGAAGCAAGCGTTTGGCAAAAACTGCCCCTCTCTTACGCCACCGCACAATTTACCTAAAAAATTAAATGGTAAATGCAAACCAAACTCAGATATCTGTTTACTTTTACACTCTAAAACAATTTCTATTCCGTCGTCAAAAGGCTTTACCCGTAATTGACTGCCCGTTTCCTTACCTACTAAGCTATCATTTTTAAGAGAAAACGTATCATAGCGTTCGCTATATGGAGACAAAAACGGCTTTTCTCCTTTCGTTATATCATCCGAAATATGCGTATACGCTACAGATAATTCACCGCAAAATACGGGAGCCGTATCTCTTAAATCGTTCAGCATTCGATTTTGAAAATCAAATTTCAACATAAATACTCCAATGAGAATAATTTATAGCTATCAATCGTTAAAAGCTGCGTTTACCGCCTTGATTACAATTTGACGCACTTTATCGCTTACGGGTTCGTCAAAATCATCAAAATCATTATTTGTGATATCTTTCCCCGTCAAAGCTTTATACCAGGTCAACGCCAACAAATATCTCCCCGCGCCATAAGAAGCATGGAAGGTATCTCTATGAATTTTTTCCATACCCATTTTCGTTGCGTTGAGCATAGCTTGTCCACAGGGAATAATACCGTCTGCTTGGATTGCCTGCGCCGCCTTCGCATAAGCTTCGCGGATATTCTTGAACATTTCATCCGCAGTATCAAATTTGCCGATATCTCTCAAACGCTCACTTCCGTCTTCGTATGCCCAAGTTTGGTGAATATAGATTTTGGAATGGGGACAATATTTCTTTACGTATTCCAACAAATTTTCCAAATACGGCGTATAGGTTTCATAATGCGCGCTGAAATGGCTTGCCTGTTGCAAGGTAATAACGTCCCAATCATCGCTAATAAGAAGTTGCTTTATCGATACCGCTAACCCGGGGTATTCGCCGTTATATTCAAACCAATAATCCGCTTTATCTTCCAAAGCGTTGATATAGTGTGTCCTTAAAGAACAACCGCCTATATATAAATTTACCGTCTTAAACGTATCTCCCGCTTTTTTTGCGAGTCTATACAAATATCTTTGTGCGTCTTGTGAAAA
>JAZRRB010000179.1:0-2443 GCA_045650385.1 Candidatus Scatosoma sp.
GCCTTTATACCCTTGCGGACTAACCCCTACGCACAAATATTTCCCTTTCTTTTTCTCAAAAAGGGAAAAAGCCGCGTAATATTCCTCTTGCAACGTTTTGGCAAACTCCTCGATTTGCGCCCGATACAACGTAATAGAATAAACGCCGCCTAAAAAGGTTTTCTCCTTCTTCATTAAAAAATGAATTGCCATAGCGCACTCTTGCCTGCGCCGTTCTTCCCGAGTTACTTCCTGCCCATCTTTCATGTACGGACACAAATCCACAACAAAGCCCGTCTTTTCAAAAGAAAGCGATACTTCCTTTCCGTTTCCGCCTGCAAGCAAACGGAACATAGCATATATCCAATTCTCCAAATCTCCGCGCAAAAAGTCCTCGCTTTCGTTTTGGTAGGATATAAATTCGTTTTCAAGCGTGATTTTCGTTTTGGCGTACTCGCCGTTAGAACGCGAATCAAGCGGCAAAACAGAAAAGGAAAACGTTGTACCTTTTAATTCAATTTTCGCCATTTACACCGTTCTCCTCTATTCTTTCCAAATAAAAACTGACAGGGCGGAAACCGTCGTTGCAGGAAATCATGGCGGAATGAGGGTTTTTCATCCATCCGTCGAAAAAATTTCCCTCTCCATTAGCCAACGCTTTCACAAACGGCGCAACGCTATCCCAAGCACTTTCGCAAAAGTTTTCAGGACGCTCCCCAAACGAGAAAAAAGTTTGCCCAATACACATATCACACGCATGTTCTATCGGATTTTCGTATTTTTCCATCAAATCCTTGTATTCCGTTTTTCTAACTGCCGTAATCTTTACTTTGTACATACTCACATTATATAATGCCCCCGAAAATTTGTCAACGTTTTATTGAATTTTTTTCCTTAAAAAAGCGAATACTCTCAAAAAAAGGAGCGACTATGATTAAGACCACCATGGACGGAAACGCGGCGGCAAGTTACGTATCCTACGCTTTTTCGGAAACTGCTATCATCTATCCAATTACCCCCTCTTCGCCAATGGCGGAAGCCGCGGATGAACAAGCCACGAAGAATATGCCGAATTTATTTGGCAACGTGCCCAAAATTGTACAAATGCAATCGGAAAGCGGCGTAGCAGGCGCTTTACACGGCGCACTTACTTGCAGCGCGCTTGCTACCACGTACACGTGCAGCCAAGGTTTACTGTTAATGCAACCTGCTATGTATAAAATTGCAGGCGAACTTCTTCCCACCGTCTTTCACGTCAGCGCAAGGGCACTCGCTACACACGCATTAAGCATTTTTGGAGACCACCAAGACGTAATGGCGTGTCGGCAAACGGGTTTTGCTTTTCTTTGTTCTTCTTCCGTGCAAGAGGTGATGGATTTTGCCGTCGTTGCACATCTTGCCACCTTGAAAACAAGCGTACCGTTCGTACACTTTTTCGACGGTTTCCGCACTTCGCACGAAACAACTACAATTGAAAAGATTGAATACGAGGAAATGAAAAGTTTACTTGACAAAACGTCGATAGCAAACTTTCGCGCACGTGCGCTGAATCCACAAAACCCTATTCAACGCGGAACAGCGCAAAACGGCGATATCTACTTCCAAAACCGCGAAGCGGCAAACGCTTATTATCTCGCCACGCCAAACATTGTACAAGAGGTAATGGATACCCTCACACAAATTACGGGGCGAAAATACAAACTGTTTGATTACTTCGGTGCGCCCGATGCGGAAAACGTACTCGTTATCATGGGTAGCGGCGGTTGCGTTGCAGAAGAAACGGTAAATAAAATGCAAGAAAACGGCGAAAAGGTAGGCGTTATCAAGGTGCGTTTATATCGCCCTTTCCACGTAGACGCTTTTATAGACGCTTTGCCTAAAACCTGCAAACGCGTTGCCGTGCTTGACCGCACGAAAGAAGCAGGTGCGCTTGGCGAACCGTTATATTTGGACGTGTGCGCCGCGCTACAAGAAAAAGGCGTCTTTGACGTGCGCGTTTTTGGGGGAAGGTACGGTCTTGGAAGCAAAGACTTCACCCCGACCATGTGCCATGCCGTATTTGAAAATTTACAAAGCGCACAACCGAAAAACCACTTTACCGTCGGCATACACGACGATGTAACCCATACTTCTTTGGACGTTTCCAAAAAATACCATACTGAACCGAACGACCGTGTTTCTTGTAAATTTTACGGGCTCGGTTCAGACGGAACGGTGGGCGCAAATAAGAACTCGGTAAAAATCATCGGGAACAACACTCCCCTGCACGTACAAGGGTATTTTTGTTACGATTCGAGAAAATCGGGTGGGGCTACTATTTCCCATTTACGCTTTGGAAAAACGCCTATCACTTCCTCGTATTTAATCGATAATGCTGATTTTGTCGCCTGCCATAACCCCTCGTACGTGACGCGTTACGACATGTTGTCCGATTGTAAAGACGGCGGTGTTTTCCTGCTAAACT
>JAZRRB010000180.1:0-1931 GCA_045650385.1 Candidatus Scatosoma sp.
CACGATTCAAATCTTTTACAAGACCAACGTAAAGCCAATCCAAAGCCTGACAAGCATATGCGTAACGACCACGCAGAGTTTTCAGAGTGATCATTTCAGCCATGAGTTGAACGTTCTCGAAAGAGATAGTTTTGGACAATACGTCATAGGGGTTAGAGTAGTTAAGCATTGAGATTTACCTCCAAGATTTTTTGTTTGCCGCGAGCGGCAGGGGCTAAAGCGCATAGCCCAAAGGTAGCGGACTTTGCCCTTTAATTGCTTAAAAATTAAAAAATGGGCAGGGCAGGTATGCATTGAATGGTATTCCAAAAGTCAACGAAAAGAGAAACGCAGACAAAAAGTTTTGTAGAGAACAAAAAATAGCCGAGCAAGGGAGATTGCTCGGCTATTACTATATAAGCCAAAAGTTTTTGTCCGTTGACGTTTGGTTTGGGCTATGCGAGAATAGCCACAACGCCAAGGCAAAAAATAGGAAATATAAAAATTTTTTTGATAAAACGGACCAAACAGCAAAAAAATGTCCGTTTATATAGTAGGAGGTAAAAAATTATGAAACCTAAATTAATACCGGCGGATTATTTAAGAGATAATCCGTTTGCGGAAAAACACATATACAAAATATATCACGATGGAAGTCATCCCGTAGCAACGCGTGTTATTCGGAGTAAAGGGAAACGTCCGCCTAAAAGACCTAAAGCTACGGCTTTGGATATAGCTTTCGACAGTTTATATTTCCAAGCCAAAAGAAAAGGTTTGAGTGGCGACGATATGGTGGATTTCATACAAGCGGGATTAGAGAAGCTCTATCCCGCTTCTTCCACGTTGCGTAAATATATCTTGGAAAAGATAGATAAAAAGCAAAGGAACTTATGGAAGAGAATTAAGCGGTTTAAGCGCAAGGTAAATATGAATAGATGGAATTATTTTGTAACGTTTACTTGCGATCCTAAAAAGCATACGGAAGAAAGTTTTAGAAAAAAACTACGCAAATGTTTGTCTAATTTGCATACGCGTAGAGGTTGGAAGTATATGGGCGTGTTTGAGTACGGGGAATTGAATGGTTCAGTGCATTTCCACGCTTTAATTTACATACCCGAAGGAGAGATGATAGGTGAGCTTGTAAAGAAGAGAGAATACAGTACGAAAAGAGGTGAGAGGCGTACTAGGTATGGAAATACTTTCTTTGACGAGTATTTTGGGATGTCTGATTTTCAAGAAGTAAATCCTATATTGTTAAAGCGAGGCGGGACGTCAAGATACTTGGTAAAATACATAACGAAGACGGGAGAAAAGATAGTTTATAGTAGAGGGATAGCGGAGGTTCTTTATAAGGAACTGGGGGAGAGTGATATTGTAGGAGCTTATTTAGATTTTGTAACGAAGTACGTGCTTTGGGATGATGTGATTGATTGGGAAAGGGATATAAAGAATTACGGCAAAAAGGAAAGGCTTCGCTTATAACCGTTGGAATACAGTGATAAACTGCGGTTATTTACACAAAAAAAATAAAAATGCAACGCTTGTGCCTATTATAATATAGGGAACTAAACGAGAGTTGCAAATGCGGCTGCGCCTGTACAAAGGGGTACAAGGCGCATTTTGGCGTACAAAAGTATCCGAAAAATGCTTAAAGTGTTTACAGAAAAAAGATAAACGGCGGTGTTTTCGCAAGCGGATCAGCGCGAAAACCGCCTTTTTTCTGCCTTTAAGTCGATAAATCGGTCGAAAAAAAGCGACGACACTAAAACCTAAGCGCCGCAGGCGCGCTCGCAAAAGTCAAGGTGTCGTGCGATGCTCGTATATATGAAACTTATGAACAGAATTGCTATTAAATTCTTCCGCAATTCTTTTTGTATTCAGTGGGGGTTATTCCTGTAATAGCTTTGAATTTTCTGCTGAAATAGTTAATATCGTAAAAACCGACGCGGAGG
>JAZRRB010000181.1:0-1501 GCA_045650385.1 Candidatus Scatosoma sp.
CTACGATCCCTTTCAAATTTTGACGAAAATCTACCAAGGCGGCGCGCACGTAAAACAAGCGATTACGGATACGTATATCGAGGAACAGTACCGTTCGCGTACGGTAAAAATCGTGTACGGCGTTCTTGAAAACGATGGATATTTGGAATTTTGTATTAAGAGCAATACAGATAAATCGCCCAAACCCGTCGTGCGGATTCTATTGAAAATTTCGCTGTATATGCTTTTGTTTATGGATAAAAAGCGGTATATGGTCACCGATTGCGCCGTTAATCTTTGCAAAAAATTAGGAAAAAGCGGCGTTAGCGGATTTGTTAATGCGTTTTTGCGCCGTTTCGATAAAGAACAAACGGATAAAAAATTGCCCAAGGGGAATTTGGGCGAAGCAACGGCGGCTTCCTATCCCTTGTACGCCTACGAGTGGTTGAAAAAGGAATATGGCGAAAGGGCGAAAGCGATTGCTACTGCGCCAAGCGGCGGTGTAAGCGTTCGCTTTGAAAAAGGCGAAGAAAAGTATTTGGAAAAGGCGCATACCATAACGCCGTTTTCGGAAAAATATAAACATTATATCTTTGAAAATTTTGTTCGCGACGAGGGGTTTGACAAAGGGGAGTACACCTTTCAATCGATAGGCAGTATTGCCATTTGCGACTGCGTTGCGCCTTGTGAACACTTGTTGGATGCATGCGCGGCTCCTGGTGGAAAATCGGTGCTTTTATCTAAAAAATGCAAAAGCGTAACGTCGTTTGAATTGCACGAACACCGCGTTGCTTTGATAACGCAATATAAATCTCGTATGGGCGTGGAAAACGTAACGGAAAAGCAAAAGGACAGCGGCGTATTCGATAGCGAGTACGAGGGAAAATTTGACGGTGTACTTTGTGACGTGCCCTGTTCGGGGTTTGGTACGGTAAGCGAAAACCCCGACATCAAAATCTTCCGTAAAAAAGAGGATTTTGTCGCGATTGAAAAGTCGCAAAAAAAGATACTTTCTACGTGTAGTAAATACGTAAAAAAGGGCGGCGCGCTGTATTATTCCACCTGCTCGCTTTTCGAAAGTGAAAACGATAAAATCGTGGAGAACTTTTTGAAAGAAAATCCCGATTACGAAGTGGAAAAACTCGACAGTCCGCTTTGCCACGACAAGAAGAAATACGGCTTGCAATTTTTACCCGATAAAGCGGAAGGCGCAGGGTTTTACGTATGCAAAATGGTTAGGAAATAAACGCGATGAAAAAGATTTTACAGGATTTGAATTTTGCGCAAACGGAGGCGTTGGTCCTTTCGCTTGGCGAGAAAAAATTCCGCGCGAAACAACTGTTTGAAGGTCTTACGCAAGGGAAAGCGATTACGGAAATTTCTTCACTTTCCAAGGATTTTAAGGCGAAACTTTGCGAAGAATACGAGGATAAACCGGTAAAAGTAAAAGAGGTGTTTACCTCGTCGGACGGCACGGAGAAGTACCTTTTCGAACTTGCCGACGGCAACCTTATCGAGGGCG
>JAZRRB010000182.1:0-1672 GCA_045650385.1 Candidatus Scatosoma sp.
TTGTCTTCCTAAGACCGCTTGGCCTCCGACTTCACCGAACGGAACGGCAATTTTTTGTCCTGCTCTATACAGGTCCGTCACCTTGAAGCGTGCCGCCGCATCGGTAAAGTTTTGCCAATTCCACTCCCACGGTGCTAATATTTTTCCGCTAATAACGTCACGGGGTAAGCCGTAATAATTTCTGTTCGTAATAAAGTCGTTATCCGTTTTTACCGACGTTAAAACCGCCCAAACGAGCAAGAAGAGGAATATACACGTATATATCAACAAAATCGAGAAAAGAACGATGGTAACCGCCGATTTCTTTTCTTTGTTATTCGTTTTCATCTCTATTCCTCCTTAGTTCATAGGATCGAATTTATTCAAAAGCGATTTCAAGCCAATCGTTATCGGAGCAACGATCGCCGTAAAGCACAAGCCCACCGCCGCTATATACGGCCAACGCGCTTGGTTCGTCGAATAAATTTGTGTTTCACGGTACAAATAATAGCCAAGCGTATGCGTCGGACCAGGCGCATTCGTAGAGAAGAAGCTATACAAGCCTAAATCATTGGTAAACACACCTGCAATTCCCACAACGATAAAGGTCGTAAGGGTTGAATAAATGCAAGGTATCGTAATCGACCAAAGCTCCCTTAAAAACGAAGCGCCGTCCAGCTTTGCCGCTTCCGAAACGGAAGGGTTAATTTTATTCATAGCGCCAAGATACATCAAAACCTGCGTGCCGAAGCCGAAAAACAATGCAAGCGTCATTACCGTTGTAAACGCCGTATCCGTTTTATCAAGCAGCGAAACGGGGGAATCGTTGATAGCAATCGCGTTATATATTTCAAGTACCCAAGAGCTCAAAGAGGTCTTACTCATAGAAATCAACGCAACGCCGGGGATAACGCTCGGCAAAAAGAGGATAACCTTATAAAGCCCACTAAAAGCTCTTTCCTTGTAGATATAATACGAAAAGATGATTGCACCGCCCGTACCGATAATCAATCCAAGCCCGTAGTTAATCAACGAATTTTTAAAGCTCAGCATCAATTGTGTGGATTGTTGCGACTTAAAGAAAGTATAAAATACCTCCTTAAAATTATCAAACCCAGCAAACGACGTTTGTTGCGTAATAAAATCAAACTCGGTAAACGCCAATATAAAGGAGTTGATATTTACGTAGATATAAAATATACAGTATTGCAAAATCGGCACTGCCAAGCCGCAACAATAAAACAGTAATTTTTTATCAAAAAATTTTTTCTTGCGCTTTAACATTATACACCTTAATTCTTTTTATTGTATTTAGAAGCCCAATCGTTTGCAGTAATGCCCATACCTTGGAAATATTGCTTTGCGCTCGCTCCTTTACCAGCCGAAGAGAACGCTTGATAAGGTACGGAATATTCAATACCGTCAATATAAGTATGGAACAGCATTTGCGTTGTCTTGAACGAGAATCTTGCCGTATTTGAAAGGAAAATCTCGTTTGCCGACTGCGGCGTTACGTATGCGTTATTATCCTTGGAGAAGTCGTAAATATCCCAAACGCTTTGTTGATATACAGACATTTGATTATAATAGCTATCCTCCATATCATACTTCAATGCAAAAGGAACGCCTACCTCCGCAGTTTGCCCCTGCAAGCACTCGTCGGCATACATCTTCTTTACATACGCCTCTCCAG
>JAZRRB010000183.1:0-9087 GCA_045650385.1 Candidatus Scatosoma sp.
TTGCGTATACGTGGTATACGGCGAAGGACGAAAAGCAAAATTTCAACGCAACGTTCGCGTTGAAGGATTTGACGTTTAAGAGTGTTACTATCAAAATGCAAAGCTCTTCCGCATGGGCAACCGAAGAGGAAAAGACGACCAATAAAATTGTCCTTTCTCCCGTAGAAGGCGGATTGAGCGTAAAAGTAAACGACGAAGAAGCAAAAACGGTTGCGTATACGGCTGGCGATAAATTGACGTTGAGCCTTGCGGAAAACGGCACCTATGGCGAATTGGCGGCAACGCTTAACGAAACTGCAATCGGCACGTTTACGAACGTTGGCGCAAAATATGCAAGCTATTCGTTGAACGAAACGCACCCCTTGGAATTCGAGGCGGATTTTGGCGAAGGGAACGATTTGACGGGTAACGAAGTCACGACGATTTTGCTCTATAACATCAACGGGCAAGATTTCTATATCAATGCGGATTCGAAAATCGAAGATACGGTAGCACCTGCTTTGGTTGTCAATGACGACATTGAAGCGTTCTTGCTTGGTTCGGCGTTCTCGCTTGATTATAAGGTAGTGGACGTATTGCAAGAATCTGGTTTGCCTACGGTAGATATCAAATATTATCAATACAATCCCACGGACGTAGTGCCTGAGGGGAAAGAAGAATTTGACGGGCTTAGCAAATCTTCGTCGGCTTCTTTGTTTACTTCGCACAACTTCTTCCATACGGTATACAAGTTGGCAAACGGCGAAACGACCAGCGTTTTCGATACGTTCGGTAAAGAATACGTAGCAATTCGTTTCTACGTTGGCGATACGACGTATTCGGGCAAAGATGGCGCGAAAGCGAAAAAAGAATACGATTTGGCTTGGTATGTAGATACGGCTACGACGGTTGACACGACCAAGACGATAATCGATATTGGCGAAACAAAACTTCGCGAAAGCGGATTAACGTATATCTCCATTGATAAAAATAACGCAGGTCCTACGTATAAAGTCGTAACGGCGGAAAATGGAGAAAACAAGAAGGCAGATAATTACGAGGAATTGAAAACGGCGTATAATACGCAACTTGCTGAAGAAGCGAAAGACGTATATGCAGGTAGTAACTCGTATATCAACCTTCCTTCGCTTAACTGGTTATTCGAAGATAACAACAGCTATAACGGTTTGAAGTTCACGATCAGCTATAAGACGGAAACGTCCTCCTCGGCATCCACGACGTCGGTTACGCCCAGCACGGCGAAGATTCCCGTATCCAAAGAAGGCATTTACGAATTCAAGATTTTCGCATCCGATAGCGCGGGTAACCCGATGGAATACTATTTGGACGGCGAACTTGTAGAAGTTACCTCTTCCAACGTTTGGGATATTGAAGAAATTCCCTATTTCACGTTCACGATTGAAAATCTTGGTTTGAAGATTGGTAATTCGTACACCTCGACGAGCAGCCGTAAGGATACGAAGATTAAGGATTCCAGCTATTCGTTCAGCGATTTGAAAGTAGTCGGTGCAACCAACCTCAAAGAAGCGTACGCGCTTTATAAAGTAAACAGTTTCACCGATTATAATAATACGGTAGAAGAAAAATACCAAATCAAGAAATCCGATTTGGCATCCGTTACGTACGAAGATATCGCGGGAAAACTTAACTTTTCGAAGGTTGTAGACGGCAATTACTTCCAATTGTATTTAGAAACGTACGCAGCATTGCTTGCACAAGAAAAGGGCAAGACGGCGTCCGCAGATGAAGTGGCTTTGATTGTCAGCGCGTTTGAACGTATCAGCGAGGCTGGCGATAAAGTGAACGGCAAGGAAGAACACGACGCTTACGAGTGGAGTTCCGCTTCGCAAACCTTCAAAACGGTAGAAGAAGGCGAATACGTGATTTTTGCCGATTATTGGGAAGGCTTAGCGCCTACGGCAAATCACGCGGCGGCGTACAAAGTAATTATCGTTGAATCGGAAGTGGCGACGATTGAAGGTGAAACCGATTGGTTTGAAAACAACAAAACGTCGGTAATTCTCTTCTCGGTTGCAGGTGCGTTGCTCGTGCTTATCATCATCCTTTTGATGGTGAAACCCTCTGACGAATCGTTGGAAGACGTAGAAGCAAAAGCTGCGGCGAAAAAGGAACGCGTTCTTTCCAAAAAGAATCAAAAAAACGGTAAATAAGTGTAGACAAAATAAAACCGTCGCTCGATAACACGGGCGACGGTTTTTGTAAAAAGGAGTGCCAACAATGAAACGTTTTGTTTGTGAAAAACCGCAAACGTTAAAACAATTCACCGACGCCCATTGTGCGCAGGCGTCCTTTTATTTTACTGCCCTTTTACGTAATAAAGATATCAAGGTAAACGGTAAAAAGACGGGCATGGATATCCTTCTTTGCGAGGGCGACGAGGTTTGTTATTACCTGACGAAAAAGCAGGAAGAAAAGCACGCGTATACCCTTATACACGAGGACGAAAACGTTATCATTGTGGATAAAGAAAGCGGTGTTAATTCCGAGGCTGTTTTCATCGAACTTTTTGAAAAAGAAGAGGGCAGGTGCGCGTTTATCCATCGTTTGGATAGAAATACGGCAGGGTTGTTGGCGTTTGCCAAAAACGAAAAAACGGAAAGGGAACTTCTTGACGCGTTTAAGGAAAAACGCGTGAAAAAACGTTATCATGCCGTATGTTTTGGCTCGTTTCCCAAACAAAAGGACGTCTTAACGGCGTACTTGAAAAAGAACGAAAAGACCTCGCTTGTAAAAATATTCGACATGCCTGTGGACGGCGCGGAAAAGATTGTTACGGAATATAAAGTTTTGGAAACCTATATGGAAACGACGAAGGTGGAAGTTGTTTTACATACGGGTAAAACGCATCAAATTCGCGCGCATTTGGCGCATATCGGGTGTCCAATCGTCGGGGATATGAAATATGGTGTTACGGCAAAGAATAAGGCGAAAAACGCCACGCGCCAACAATTGGTTGCAAAGTTTCTTTCCTTTGAGTTTTCAGGGGAACTTGCCTATCTTAACGAAAAAGAATTTGTTTCCTCGTTCGAGGTTTAATCGGCTATAAACACGGCGGTTTCAAAGGGGGAAAATTGAGAGGAGAAAGGCTTGTTTTTTCGCTCCTTGTAATTGCTTAATGCCAAGACGTAGCCGTTTTCTTGTAGATTTTTAGGCAAACGCAACGTTTGCGCTTTATCGTAATTGCATACAATAACAGCTTTTTGTTTTTGATAGACGCGTTCGTAGACGAACGCGTTTTTCGTTTGCGTTTTATCGGCGAATAACCCGTATCGCAAACAAGGGTATTTTGCGCGTAAGGCAAGTAGTTTTTTATAATAGGAAAATACCGAATTTTCCGATTGTTTGTCCTTTTGTAAATTGATTTCACTTGCCTTGCTATGCGTTTTCAACCAAGGGGAAGTGGCGGAAAAACCGTAATTTGTTTCTTTCTCGTTATTCCATGCAAAAGGTCGGCGCGTATTGTCCCTGCTACCGACGTTGATTTCTTTTAACGCCGCTTGTTTATCGCCGCTTTTTAGAAGTTTTTGGTATCGGTTTTTCGTTTCTACATCGTCAAAATCGGCAATATCCTCGTAATAAGGGTTTCCAGCGCCGTATTCCTGCGTTTGATAGACAAAGGGGATACCGCGCAAAAGAAAGAACGTCGTTGCGTACATAGTGGCGCAAAAATATCGAAAATCTTCGTCGTTTCCGCAGGTGGAAAGAAAATACGGATAGTCGTGATTGTCGGTAAATAACGCCAAAACAAGCCCCTTTTCCTGCGCGAAAGTTTGCCAAGATATAAGCGTGTTTTTCAAACGTTCGAAGGAGAATTTTTTTGGACGGAATTTATCTTTGCCGCGTATGCGCATATGGTCGAATTGGAATACGGTGGAAAGCTTTCCCTTTTCCAAGCCGCAAATATCGCCAATGGAATTTTTATCTGCTTGACACTCGCCAACGGTGAAAAGTTTGCGCGTATGTTGCCTGCCAAACAGTTCGCGGATATATTGCGGTAAATGTTTCCCGCCAAACATTTTCCCGTTTTCAAAATCTTTGGCGATAAAATCGAGTACGTCGCAACGAAAACCGTCCACGCCTTTTTCTGTCCAAAAATCAATTACCGCTTGCATTTCTTTGCGTACGCGTTTGTTTTCCCAATTCAAATCGGGCTGTTTTTTATCAAAAGAGTGCAAATAATACTCTTTTGTCGCGCGGTTATACGTCCAAGCACTGCCGCCGAATACCGATTTCCAGCCGTTTGGTTTTTCACGCCAAATATAATAATCGTGATAGGGGTTATTTTTAGAGGTTCGCGCTTGTTGGAAGCAAAAATGCTCGTCCGAGGTATGGTTGGCGACGAAATCCATGACGAGTTTTATTCCTTTTTCATGCAACGTCGTCGTGAATTTTTCAAAAATTTTCATATCCCCAAACAGCGGATTGATATTTTTATAATCGGATACGTCGTATCCGTTATCCGCGTTGGGGGAAGGATAGCACGGACAAACCCAAAGCGCGTTTGCGCCCAACTGTAATAAATGTGGGATTTTTTGGATAATTCCCTGCAAATCGCCAATACCATCGCCGTTTGCGTCGTAAAAACTCCGCGGATAAATTTGATATACCGTTAAATCCAATAACGCTTTTTCTTTTTTCGATAACATAATTTGCTCCTGTATTGCAGTATGCGCGTAAAAATTGTAAAAATGGCGTTTTTGTGAAAATTTTTCCAATCGATAAAAATTTTTTTGACCTTTGCAAGCAAAAGTGATATAATAAAAGAAAAATGCGTGAAAACGCAAACGGTTTATTATGGCGAAGAAAAAGAAAAGCTGGGTAAAATACCGGCATCAAGCATTGCGAAATCTTTTGTATATTTTCTTGAAAATGATGACGAAGCGTAAGTATCACGTACGTATCGAAAAATTCAAGGAACAAAAAAAGAGACCGTATTTAATTTTATTCAATCATCAAACGGCGTTCGATCAATTTTTCGTTAGTTTGGCTTGTAAAAAGCACGTCTATTATTTGGCGAGTGAAGATTTGTTCTCCAACGGCTGGGTGTCAAAGCTTTTGCGTTGGGCGTTCGCGCCGATTCCCATTAAAAAACAGGCAACCGATCCGCGTGCGGTACTTAACTGTTTGCGTGTAAAAAAAGAGGGCGGCACGATTGCTTTATCTCCCGAGGGCAATCGCACGTTCAGCGGTAGAACGGGATACATGAAAGACGCGATTGTGGCGTTTGTGCGTTCGTTGAAAATGCCGCTTGCCTTTTTCCGTATCGAGGGCGGCTACGGTGTGCAACCTCGTTGGAGCGATTGTACCCGTAAAGGCAAAATGCGTTGTTACGTTTCCAAAGTGATGGAATATGAGGAATATCAGTCGCTTTCCGATGAGGAGTTATTCGCTGTCATCGAAAAGGAATTATACGTCGACGAGGGCGTTTTAGATTATGAATACCGTCATAAAGACTTGGCGCAATATTTGGAACGTGCGGCGTATTATTGCCCCGATTGCGGGCTTTCCACGTTTGAGAGCGAAAAAGACGTTATCACTTGCAAAAAATGCGGTAAGCAAGTACGCTATATGCCCGATAAGACGTTGCAAGGTATAAACGGCGAATTCCCTTACCGTTTTTATGCCGATTGGTACGACGCGCAAAGCGAGTATCTGAATAATATGGACGTGATACGTTGTACGCAAACGCCGTTGTATCGGGATAAAGCGCAGCTTTCCGAAGTAATTCTTTATAAGAATAAGCGTTTGCTTGCGAAGGAAGCGAATATATTGCTTTTTGGGGATAGAGTGGAGATTGAGGCAAACGGGGAACTTATCACAATGCCGTTTGCAGACGTAGCGGTTGCTTCCGTTTTAGGCAGGAATAAACTGAATTTGTATTTTGGCGGCAAGGTGTATCAGTTGAAAGGCGAACCCCGTTTTAACGCGCTTAAATACGTACAAATCTGTTACCGTGCTAAAAACCAACAAAAAGGAGACGAAAATGGAAAATTTTTGGGACTTTAGCGTTTGGGGTTGGTTGATTCTCGTCGGTATTTTGCTTTCGAGTTTGCTATTTGCCAACGTATTGAAAAGAAGAGTGCCTTTTTTGAAGAACTCATTGATACCCACCTCTGTATTGGGCGGTTTAATGTTGCTTTTGATTAGCGAAATCGTTCGTATTTGTACGGGTACGCCGCTTTTCGATATGGCATTATTTGGTGGAAAAGGCATGCGTTCTTTGGAGGTTCTCACCTATCACGCATTGGCGCTTGGGTTTATAGCAAACGCGCTTAAAACTTCGGATAAGAAGATGGACGGAAAGCGAGCCAAAGAAGTGTTTAATACGGGTGTTACCACCGTTTCCAGCTATCTTTTGCAAGCGGTAGTGGGATTTGGTATTACGCTTTTAATAGCGGTATTTATCACCGATTTCTTCGGGGTAGCAGGCGTATTGTTGCCCTTTGGTTACGGGCAAGGCACGGGACAGGCACTCAATTACGGCACGATATATGAAAACGAATACGGTTTTAGCGGCGGTGCAAGCTTTGGTCTTGCCGTAGCGGCAATGGGCTTTTTAAGCGCAAGCCTTGGCGGTGTAATTCACCTGAACTGGTTAAAGAGAAAAAAGAAAATCACGCGTACGGTATGTTTTGATGAGAAAATTTCACCGGACGAAGTGCAACGTTCGGGGGAAATTCCCATGAACGGGAGCATGGATAAACTGACGGTGCAGGTGGCGTTCGTGTTGCTTGCGTACGGGTTAGCGTTTGGGGTAATGTATGCGCTTGGCTTGCTGCTTCCCGGTATGAAGGCAACCATTTTCGGTTTCAACTTCCTCATCGGCGTGTTGACGGCAACGCTTGTGAAAGCGGTACTTAAATTCCTCAATAAAAAACAAGTGGTAAAACGTGTTTATACCAATAACTTCCTTTTAACGCGTGTGAGCAATTTCTTCTTCGATTTAATGGTGGTGGCAGGTATTGCGGCAATCCGCTTGGACGTTATCAAGCAGTATTGGTGGATACTTCTTATCATTGGTGTTGTGGGACTCGTGATTACGTATGCGTATAATCTTTTCGTGTCGAGAACGCTTTTCAAGGAATATTCGGAAGAGCAGTTCTTGATGATGTACGGTATGTTGACGGGCACGGCAAGTACGGGTATGATTTTACTTCGTGAACTTGACCCCGATTTCAAAACGCCCGTGGCGGATAATTTAGTGTATCAAAATTTCCCTGCTATCGTGTTCGGGTTCCCGATGATGTTGCTTGCTAACCTCGCGCCACAGCAACCGCTGTTGACCTTTGGCGCTTTGGCGGTGTTCTTTGTGGCAATGAATATTTTGCTTTTCCGTAGACAAATCTTTTGCCGAAAGAAAGACAAAGCCATGGCGGTTGAAACAGTAGAAAATTCAGAGAAAGAATAATAAAAAACGGCGTCACCGAGCGTGACGCCGTTTTTGTATGATATCGATTAGTTTTGCGTGTTTTCGTCATGCGATTGCGCCATAGCCGCCGCTTGCGCCGCTTTTTTCTTGGCGTGTTCGTGACGGGCACTCGTCTTGCCTTCGGGATTGATATCGCCTGCTTTGGTAAGCGCCATCTTCGTTAAGGCAGGGCCTACCAACTCGTAGATAAGTACGGCAAAGAGGGTGATACTCACGACGATTTGCGCAATGGGAGTTCCACCAAATTCCGCAGAACCTTTTACAATGTCCGCCATACCCAGTGCGACACCGGCTTGGGGAAGCAACGTAATACCGAGGTATTTTACAATATTGTTATCGCATTTTGCCATTTTAGAGGAAAGCAACGCGCCGCTATATTTACCTGCCGAACGGCTGATGATGTACGCCACACCGACGAGAATAATCAAGAGGTTGGTGAATACGGATAAATCCAATTCCGCACCGCTGGTGACGAAGAAGATAATAAATAGAGGCGCTGTCCATCTATCAACTCTGTCCATAAGTTCTTCCGAAAAATCACAAACGTTGCAGAATATCGTGCCGAGCATCATGCAAGTGAGGAGAGAGGAAAAGCCGATATGTACCGAGCCGATTTCAAATTTGAGCTTTGAAAAGGCGATGGTAAGCAATACGAAGCCGACGGATACGGCAAGACGTTTGGAGCGGGAGTGGAAGAAACGTTCGCAAAAGCTGAACAAATACCCCATAATCGCGCCAAGCGTAATCGAGCCGATAATTTCGATAATAGGATTAACGACGATAGATACGACGTCTACGTTACCCGAATACACGCCTCTTGCCACGCCGAAAGATACGGCAAAGAGAATAAGCCCTACGGCGTCGTCCAATGCAACAACGGGAAGAAGCATATCGGTAACAGGGCCTTTGGCTTTGTATTGTTTTACAACCATAAGTGTTGCTGCAGGCGCGGTTGCCGAAGCGATAGCTCCGAGGATGATCGCCGCTTCCAAGGGCAAAACGTTGGGCATTAATAAGTGCATGGTAATAAGCACGGCGTCCACCAAAAGCGTAGTGATTACTGCTTGTAAAATACCGACGGTCGTTGCTTGCTTTCCGATTTTCTTTAATTGAGAAAGACGGAATTCGTTGCCGATAGAAAACGCAATAAAGCCGAGGGCTACGTCGCTTAAAATGGCAAACGAGTGCAAGAAGTTGCTTGTATAACCGCCGTTTCCATTAGGGATAGCGGTAAAGCCCAAGCCGTTAACGCCCAGCTTCGCGCCCAGTTGTCCAAGGACGTAGGGCCCGATAAGTACGCCGGCGATAAGATACGCGGTAACGGCGGGTAATTGCAATTTTTTGGCAAGACGGGATAAAATTAAGCCCGATAATAAAGATATGGATAACAATAATAAAATGGATGATGTTCCGTCCATAAAAGACACCTTCTTTTGTTTTATCGGAAAACATTATACTACTTTATTGTATGAAAGGCAATCAAAAAAAAGATAAAATAAAAAGTTTATTAAAACTTTTTAATAAAAAAACCGCGTACGATGAAACGTTCGTACGCGGCGAGGGAATTATTCGTTTGTAACGCTTTCGTCAAATTTATTTTCGAGGAAACGTTTGACGTCATAGCCTTGTCTATAAAT
>JAZRRB010000184.1:0-1544 GCA_045650385.1 Candidatus Scatosoma sp.
GAACCCTTATAAATACGGTTCCAATCAAAATGCTTTTTCTGCTGTCCGCTTTTGGATATAAAGAGTTCGGGATTTGCATTTTTCTCATAATCGGCAATCCCGTAATCGCCGTTGCCGCTATCCGCCAGCTTAAAAATTTCGTTGATTCTCTTTAATTCTTCGTCTGTCAAAATATTCGGCGTCACCGAGGCAAGCGTGGTCATACCCGTCAACGCACACATTTCCAAAAAGTCAAGATTCACGTCCGCATCCACCATTTCCGTACACGCCGCGCAATCGGGATCTGCGTTATAAAAGGCATTATTCAAAGGCAAACGCATTACGGAGTTTATCCCATCACGTCTTGTCCATTCAAACGAGCGACCGCTGGTATCGTGTCCTACGCGATATACGGAATGAATCCCCGCCGTAAGATGTCCTACCGTATTACACCCGATTATATCTTTATCCCCTGCTCCTTTTTGAATGGCTTTATACAAGTTATTAATAATCATCGCTGTCGTTTTCGTTTTATCATAAAAACTTCTCGTTTTGGCGACCATCATATAATCATTTTTCTCCGCATCTAAAACAGGCAACCCCGTAATGTCTATCGTAGAAAAATCGTGCTTTATTAAATCAAACCCCCAATCGGACAACCTTTTGGCGTCTTGATATACTTTTTCAAGCGTAAAAGGGTGGGAGGGATCCATAACAATCCCATCACTCTCCTCACAAAGTTGCGCCTCTTGGGGCACGCTTTCCCTCGTCAAAAGCGGGCGAAACCAAAGCCCTGCCTTCGCGCCTTTTTCATGGATTGCATCCGCCGTTTTTTTCATATCGCCGAATTTATCGTTAGGCGTCCATTCGCCGCCGATATAGTTTCCTGCGCCTGGAATACGGTGTTTTTGCCAGCCGTCGTCGATAATCATATACGGACGGTTTTTACAGCCTTTGGTCATTTCGAGAAGGTAATCCGTTTCCTTTAAAACGCTTTCAAAGGAAATATCCCCATATGCCCAATACCAATTATTCACACCGAAAATAGGCTGCTTGGGTAAAATAGGATTATCGCACATGCGCTTGGAAAACTCCGCTGCCGTATGATAACAATCCCCTTCTTTTTCAAGCAGTTCGACCACCTCGCAAGCAATAAGAGGCTCTTGCAAATCCGTACCATTCAATCCATTGCAAAGATTTAAAAAGAGAGTAATCCCCGTTGTATCCACCTGAAAAAAAGCAAAACAATTCGCGCCAGTTTTTACCCCGTAGCACGAAGTCTTTCCGTTTGCAATTACATAACAAAACCAAGGCAAAACACGTCCCGCCCTTATAGATTTCCATTCAAGATAGGAGGGTTGTCCTGCACGTTCCCATTGGTCGCCATAAACCTTTTCCACAGCCGAAAAGTCCCCATTAAAACGCAGTTTTAAGTACTTTACGGGGCTTCCGCTGGGATGGACGATTACTTTTGCAACGTCTTTTTTTACAACGTATTCATAGTTTACGTCGTTTATCCCTTTTTCTTCAAAACGAAATTCTGTATTCTCTGTTGCGCCGAATAC
>JAZRRB010000185.1:0-13217 GCA_045650385.1 Candidatus Scatosoma sp.
TCCGACTTTGCACGATCCCGTCCTGCCCATGAACGTGGAAAGCAACAGCAAAAACGGCTGTATTAAAATCGTAAAAGATTTGTATTATTTCTTGCGCAAATACGATTTCCTCGACATCTCCCCCTTGGAAAACTATATCGCTAATTGGCGTGAAAACAAGGGCAAAGACGTGTTGGTAAAACTCGCGTCGTATAAAAAAGATTGACGCAAACCATAGTAGAAAAAAATTAAAAGTTTATTATAGGAGCATTTCAATGAACGTACAAAAAACAACGATCAACGCACTCCGCATTTTGTCCGCAGAAGCGGTGCAAAAAGCAAACTCTGGTCACCCTGGGCTTCCCCTTGGTTGCGCGCCTATCGCGTACACGCTTTTCCAAAACTTTTTGAAAGCAAACCCTAGCGATACGAAATGGGATAACCGTGATAGATTCGTCCTCTCCGCAGGACACGGTTCGGCTTTGTATTATTCCCTTCTCTATCTCTACGGTTACGATATGACGAAGGAAGATTTGATGAACTTCCGTCAATTCGGTTCTAAAACGCCCGGCCACCCCGAATATGCACATACGGCAGGTATCGAAACGACTACCGGTCCTCTTGGCCAAGGTATCGCCAACGCCGTAGGTATGGCGCTTGCGGAAGCACACCTTGCCGCAAAATATAATAAGCCCGGTTTTGACGTCGTAGACCACTACACCTACGCTATTTGCGGCGACGGTTGTTTGCAAGAAGGTATCTCCTACGAAGCTTGCTCATTTGCAGGCACGCATAAACTTGGCAAATTAATTCTTTTGTACGACGATAACGACATCACCATCGAGGGCGATACCGACGTAACGTTCAAAGAAAACGTAGGCGCGCGTTTTGCCGCTCAAAATTGGCAAGTATTGCACGTTGATTTAATCTCTTCCCCCGACGACGTAAACGCGTTGAGCGAAGCCATTGAAAAAGCAAAGGCAAACACCGAAAAGCCCTCTATCATCATTTGTCATACCCGTATCGGTTTCGGTTCTCCCTTGGAAGGCAGCGAAAAATCGCACGGTTCTCCCTTGGGCGTAGAAAACCTCGAAAAGACGAAGGCGAAACTCGGTTGGGAATACGCCCCGTTCGAATGTCCCCAAGAAGTATTCGACCATTGTGCGCAAAGCGCAAAAGCTGCGGAAAAAGCAGAAGTGGCTTGGAAGAAGATGATGATCGATTACGAAGTAGAATATCCCGAACTTGCGGCTATGTACAAGAGCGCAATGGCAGGCGAGCTTCCTCCCTTCGATACGATGGACGATTTGTACGATTTTGAAAAGCCCATGGCTACCCGTCAAACGTCCGCAAAAGTCCTTAACAAATTGGCGGCAAAAATGCCCTCGCTTATGGGCGGTTCGGCTGACCTTGCCCCCTCCAACCTTTCCGACATGAAAGACACGGACGAATATAAGTACGGCTATTTCTCCCCCGAAGATTTCTCGGGCAGAAATATTCACTTCGGTATCCGTGAACACGCGATGGCAGCAATGGCAAACGGTATGCAACTGCACGGCGGTTTGCACGCGTATTGCTCCACCTTCTTCGTGTTCTCCGATTACTGCAAGCCCTCTATGCGTTTGTCCGCGCTTATGAAATTGCCCGTTGTATATATCATGACGCACGATTCCATCGGCGTTGGCGAAGACGGCGCAACCCATCAACCTGTGGAACAATTGGTTATGCTCCGTTCCATCCCCGGCATGAAAGTATACCGTCCTGCCGACGGCAAAGAAACGGCGGCGGCTTGGGTATCCGCGATTTCGGGCAACGAACCCACGACGCTTGTACTTTCCCGTCAAAACTTACCTCAATATGAAAATAGCGGCAAGAACGCTTTGAAAGGCGGCTATATCCTCGAAGATTGCGAAGGCACGCCCGACGTTCTCTTGATTGCTAGCGGTTCGGAAGTGGAACTTTGTGTAAAAGCAAAAGCTGTTTTGGCTGAACAAGGCGTTAATGCACGCGTTGTTTCCATGCCTTGTTTTGAAGAATTTGAAAAACAAACGGCGGAATACAAAGCAAGCATCTTACCCGCAAGCGTAAAGGCAAGAGTATGCGTAGAAGCAGGCTCCCCTTACAGCTGGTATAAATATGCAGGCGATAACGGTGAAATCGTTGCGATGAACGGCTTCGGTGCATCCGCCCCTGCTGGTAAGCTTTTCCCTCACTTCGGCTTTACCGTAGAAAACGTGGTAGAAAAAGCACTCGCTTCCATTGAAAAAACCAAATAATCATCAAAACTCCCTTGTCCTTTCCGACAAGGGAGTTTTCGTCAAATTATCACGTTTTTACAACGCTGTTTTCTTATTCGTATTGTATACTGAAAATACAAACAACAGCCCACACATTTCTTTTTCAAGAAAACCTCCATATAATACAAAAACGCATACCCACCCAGGTATGCGTTTTTGTTTGTTTTATTTTCTTATGCGTACAACGCTTCAATCGCCGCCAACGTTTGCGCCTCGTACGAGAGCGTAGAAGAAACCGTTTTCGTCCCATCCGCTTTCGTAACCCCGACTCCGTGAATACTATACGGAGTGGACGTCGGCCACATCACCTTTGCCGTTGTCAATTTCAACGCGCCGTCCATGGCAATCGTGTACGTCGTTTGCATAATCCCTTTGCCGTACGTTCTTGCAACGCCGTTTGTATCTTCCACCAAACATATATCTGCGTAATTTAGTACATCGTAGGCGTACATACAACCGATTAAACACTCGGACGCGGACGCCGTCATATTATCCGCAAGCACCATAACACGGCTATCTTCGGCAAAGAAATCGTAATACGTATTCCCATCCGCGTGGAAATTTTGTTTTCTTTCGCCATAATCAGCGATTGCCGCTATCGGTTTATCCTCTTTCGAGCTTTTACAAAAATATTTTGAAATGGACTGCATGACGTCCATGTACCCGCCGCCGTTTCCACGCAAATCGATAATCAAATTTTTCTTTTCTTGCAATTTGAATACCGCCATTGCCTTATCGAATACCGAACCTGCCGTGCCGTTAAACTGCGTTATTTTGATATATGCCGTATCGTCGTCCAATACGGTTAACGGCTCTCCCACCATTTTGATTTGATGAATCCCATCGCTCTCAAACCCGTACGATTTTTCGTTCGTCTTATAGAATACATAATTTTCCACGTATACTTCTTTTCGGGTTTTCGCACTCTTTATCTCATTTTTCATTGTGCGCCATTGCAAACAAAATTCTTCCCCGTCCGTAACGGTGGAAAGGAAATCGATAAAATCCTTTCGCTGCGTGCACGGCAACAACGAATCCTCCGTTTTTCCCACAGCAATAATCGTATCGTCTTTTTGTATACCCGCTGCTTCCGCAGGGGAATTGCCAGCCACACGATACACGTTCAAATCGGTTATGCCAGACAAGAAATAAATACCGATACCGCTTTGTTGGCCCGTCGCTTGCACGCGCATCTCGTCGTATTCTTCTTCCGTCATGTACCAAGAATACGAATCCAAAAGATAATTATTAACTCCAGCATATACCGCATCGTAAAACGCTTCGTCGGAAACGTCTTCGTAATATTCGTCTTGGATTGTATTTTTCACTTTAATCAAAGTGCGCATTTCCTTATCCAAAGACCAATGCCGTGCAAAAAAACCGACGCAAAAACAACTTGCGCCGATGCCCACAGCAAGCAAAATATTGAGGATTTTTGCCTTTTTTATTTTTTGGCGCGGAGCATCGCTCCGCGCCACTTGTTTTTCTTCTTGAGAAATTTCTTCCTCTACGATAGTAGGTTCTTCGAAAAAATCGTTATTATCTTCCATCAACGATTTCCTCCCATCTCGATTATTTTTCAAGCAAATGATAAATCAGGGTAAGTACACGGAAAGACACCGCATCGGAAAAAGTACGTATATTTAAGCCCGTCGCCTTTTCAATTTTATCCAAACGGTATAAAAGCGTGTTGCGGTGCATATATAAATTGCGCGACGTTTCACTGACGTTTAAGTTGCTGCGCAAAAATTCTTCCGCCGTCGAAAGCATTTCTTCGTCTTCCAAAATCTCACGGAAATTATCGTCCGTCAAATCGGATAAGTACTCGGAAAGTTTACTTTCGGAAACGTCTTCCAACATCTTCACCAAAATAAATTCTCTATACGAATACACGCCGCCGTTTTCCCCAAACGTTTCCGCGTACCCAAGAGTAGCTATCGCCCGCGCATAAGAATTTGCCACGTCTTTTACGTCCCGTACCGTAGGGCCAACCCCTATCGTTACGCTTAACCCAAGTTCTTCCTTTAACGATTGCGCCAAAAACTCCGCATAATCCACGGAAGATTGATACTCGTTCTCTCTTTCGTCTACGTACTTAACAAGCACACACTCGTCCCCACTCATTTGCACGGCGGTATCCAAACTGTTTCCACCGTACTGTTCGATAATGCTCAGCGTTTCCTTTAACATCTTCGGCACGCGAATCGCCAGCGCGTAACACGCCGCGTCGCGCACGGAAAATTTAGAGGCGTAGCGGTAAATACCCTGCGAAGAACACTCGCCAAGCAAAATGCGTTTTAAGTACTCCGTTTTAGAAAGTTCCGTTTCTTTATCGACAAAGCTCTCGATATACGAAGGCAATAGCGCGGCGTAATTGCGTTGCGTTTCCTGCGCCCCGACAAGTGCGCCAACATAACCTACGCCCTTAAAAAGAAAACGGAAAAAGGTGTATTCCCCATCGTCCGCGACGTCCTCGAAAGGCTTTTCGCACACCGGCGCGTTGTTAGGTTTTTTCTTTTCCTCGTAATAGGTAAACGCAATCCCCAAACGCTTGGATATATCTTCGACAATTTTTTTCAGTTCGTTCATTGTTCTCTCCCCATACGCATACAAGCGTATCGCGACGTTACCTTTCTATTATACCCCAAAAGAAAAAAAATTTCAAGACCTTTTTTATAATCTATCCCTTTTACGACAAAAAAATATTGTTTTTTAATAAAAAACACCCAAAAAAAATTTGTTTCGTATTGACAGAGTTACCCAAAAATGCTATAATATTATAAACTCGTTTATTTTCCGTAAATATAAAACGGTTTAACATTGAATTTATGTAGGAGATTGGTTATGAAGAACACTTCCAAACGAGCAAGTAAAGTAGTTCCCGATAAAAAGAACGCGGCTTACCGCGTTTTCGCCGCTATCCTTGCGGCGTTGGCTGTCGGCGTATTTTTCTTGCCTTGTATCACAGGCGTTTATCCTTTCACGGGGGGATTTGAACTCAAAAAAGGCTTCCTTTTTAAGTCCGTTGTTTCGATGATTAACGGGGAAGCACCTCGCAGCTTATTCAATTTCTTCCCTGCGATATATCGCACCCATAATATGCTTGGCTTATTCGCTAACGGCATTTTCTATTTCTTCTTGCTTTGTGCAGTAATTACGTTCATTTTGGGCGTAATCGCAATCTTTTGCAAGAAAAAATCCCCCGCATTGCTTCGCGTAGCGGCGTATTTCTTTGCTGTGGGTATTTCTTTATTGACGGCATCTGAAATCAGCTATTATTACTTAGCTCTTGACACTTCTATCATCAGTTTGCTTACGCACAATATTTTCCTGTTACTCCCTATGGGCGTAGCGCTTGTTATCTACTTTGTACTTGCTTGTGCAAAGCTTGGCAAGAAGGTATGGATGAACCTTTTGAACTGCGTATTGGCAATCATCGTTTGCTGTGCATTGGGTACTGTCTTTGCAAAAGATATGGCTTCGTTCTTTGAAGTCATTTACTATAAACTCGGTATTCAAGACGGAAAACTTCTCGATATTATTGAAGCTGCCGTTTGCGGTTTGCTTATCATCAGCTTCTTATTGGCGGCAATGCGCTTTATCCAAAAGAAAGGTTTGGTTGCCGATTTAATCCGCTATATCGTAATGCTGTTGTTTGCAGGATTTGTCCTCTACACGCAAATCGCGAACGAGTGGAGAACGCCTATCGTCTTTATCATCGCAATCGTGGCGACCGCTGTTGCTTTGATTCAAGTGTTGGTTTGCATTTTGCAAATCGTATATGCAAAAGCCACCAAGAAAAAGGCTATTCAACCCAACAATGCGATAAAAGAAGAAAAACCCGTTGTTGCTATCGAAACGCCTGCGGTTGTTACGGAAGAACCTGCGGAAGAAGAAGTATACGTGCGTGACGAATACGCGGAAGCTATCCCCTATGAAGGCGGCCCTGTGGAAGGCGTAGAACTCGCGGAAGAAATCGTAGAAGAAACGTCTACCGTTATCCCCGAAGCAACCCCTGCTGTGGAAACGGCTGATTACGATTATTATAACAGCCGTAGCTTCGATCCGTTTATCGCAACCCTTTCTACCGAAGAAAGAAATCAATTTACGGAATTGTATATCCTTAAATATAAGGGCACTATGTCTGAAATCCCCGAATACGAAGTGGGTGGCAACAATAAGGAATTCTTCCGCAAGGTATTCATTTATCTTGGTCAATACAGAGATAGAATTCCCGATGGCTTGCTTTTCAAAATGTACGAATTCGCTAGCAAGCTTTAATCACAACAACAAACGCCCCACCGCAATTTGCGGCGGGGCGTTTTCTTTATCAAAAAAGAACCGATTGTCATCGGTTCTTTTATACTTTCCTATTTATAATTATCGAATTTTTATCCGCACCAAAATATCCCCGTCTTTCGTCGTTATCCGCTCTGCACAGACGCTATCCACGAGGTATAAGCCCCTGCCGTGTTCGGCATACACGTCCGAACAAACGCTTGTTTTTGGGGGAATAAACGGCACGGAAGAGCGCACCGTCAATACGACAAACCCGTCCTCAACGTTTCCCTGCAAACTCGCCTCCGCCCTTGCATGGCGTAGCACGTTGCCAAGCAATTCGTTTGCCACCAAGCGACAATCGAATATGCTATCCGAAGAAACGCCGAAATCGGACAAAAAACGGCAAAAATCAGCCACCGATTTTTGCAACGTTTGATTGTCTTTAACCTCGAATTTCATACGTTTTCCCCTTATACCAAGCCCTGTAAGCGTTCTTTCAATTTCATTAAAATTTTTCTTTCCATACGCGATACGAACATTTGCGATACGCCAAGCCGTTTCGCCGTTTCGTTTTGCGAAAGTTCGTCCACGTAACGGTATTTAACAAGCGCTTTTTCCGTATCCGAAAAATCGCGCATTTCCGCAAGCAACGTTTCCTTTAATTCGAAATTCTCATACTTGTCTTCGCCGTCGGAAAGCAAGGTGTACAAGGAATTTTCCCCTTCATTATCCTCGTTTCCGCTCACTTTATCCAAGGATACAATACCCCCCGTTTCCAACGCTTTTACCACCTCTTCTTCGGAAAGTGTTAGTGCGCAAGCAATTGTCTTTATCGTCGGTTTTACTCCGTTTTCCGCTTCGTAGTTTGCGGAGAATTTCCGCACAGCAACGTTGATTTCCCCCAATCGACGGGGCAAACGTATCATCCGCGCCTTGTCGCGGAAATAGTTTTTAATCTCCCCCGTAATCGTCGGCGTGATAAACGTGGTAAATTGCATGCCCATATCAGGATCAAACCTATCAATACCACGCAAAAGCGCGTACGACGCCACTTGTTTCAAATCGTCGTACTCCACCCCTCGCCCCACGAATTTTTTAGCGAGAATATCGGCTATGTAGAGATATTTCTCGGCAATTTCGTTTCTTATACGAATATCGCCGCTCTCTTTGTAGAGCTTAAACAGCTCGGTTGCCTTATCTTCCGCCATCGTTTAGCCTTCAAATACAATCTTTTCTACGTTACCGTTTTTATTATGAATAAAATCCACTTTTCCAAGCAGCGCACAAAGCAGCGCACGGGAAATTTCGTCCTCGATGCTGTCCTCTTTTTCGCCGCCGTTATCATTACCGACTACCTCGCAAGCAAGTGTTTCGCCCAACGTAAAGAGCAAATCAGCGCGCAGGAAACCGTTCCGCTTTAAGATAAGCAGACTTTCCGTGACGCACACTTTATAATCTTCCGCCAAATCGACGTCGAACCCTACGAGAGAACAAAGCCCTCCCACCGTCAAACGCACCGTCGTGAGATATTCGCCCGTCAAAGGCAAGGATACCGAAAATTTTTCCATATCACGCAATCTCCATAATACGATCCAGCGAACAAATCAAAAAGAGCTTTTTTATCTTTGCCTGTAAGCCGACAAGTTTCATACTCTTCCCGTCCGTTTTTAACGTTTTTAAGATTTTTACAAACGTGCCAAGCGTCGTGCTATCGATAAAATTCAATTTTTCGCAATCAAACTCGATATCGCTTTGCGTTTGCGTGTATGCGGACATTACTTCCTCAAAAAACGCTTCCGCGTTTCCCAAATCGATATCGCCCGAAAGCGCAATGCGCAATTTCCCGTCACTTGCACCGACGATTTTTACTTCTTCCATAGCTTACACCCCTAAATATTTCTATATAATTTATAAAGCAATTCCCCTTTTCTAAAACGGTTTTCACACCGTTATCGGGAAAATATTAAACAGCACCCCGATTGCCACCGCAAACGCGTACGTGCAACCGATTAAAATGAGATTGCGCTTCCATTTGCGCGTGTTTTTCAGCAATATTACAAACCCCATACCGGCGTTAGCGCAAAGCCCCGACACAAACGAACCGAACGTGATACCGCCGCTTAAAAACGTTTCCGTAATTACCACGCTCGACGCGCAGTTGGGAATAAGCCCCACGCCACACGTGATAAACGGTTGGATAAAACGGTTGCGTTCCATAAACGCCGCAAACGCCGCTTCGCCTACCGTATGAATAATTGCCGTCAATACAAAGTTGACAAGGAATACGAATATCGCCACCTGCAAGGTATGCATAAAAGGCGAAAGCAAATACCGCCTCCAAGCGTTATCCCCGTGCTGTTTTCCGCACGCACATACAGAGCCTACCTCTTGTTCTTCCAAATACCGCGACATAAATATCTCGTGCGTTGTATTCGGCGCGCTTTGTGGCATTTTTTGCACTTCCACACATACCTGCTTATGCCCAATACATCGCAAGAACAAATCCGCGCCGTAACCCACAAGCACGGACACGATAATCTTTACGCCCAGCGTAGGCAATACCCATTTCGCACCCACGCCGTCGGAAAGTAAAATAATAAACGCCTCGTCGCTCGTGGAAAAAAAGATAGCGAGCAGCGTACCTATCGTGATATACTTGCGTTCGAATAATTTCGCCGCCATTACCGAAAAACCGCATTGAGGAATCAATCCCGTCGCTGAGCCGACAAGTGGACCGAGTTTGCCCCCAAATCGGTTGACGTTTTGCAAATTCGTCTTGCTTTCGAGCAGTTCGATAAGCATATAAATAAGCAGTACCCAAGGCAAAAGCGGCCAGGTATCTTGTAAGGCGTGTAATACAAATTCCCAAAAATGTTCCATGCCTTTCCCCTATTTCCCTATCCGATTTTGCGGAGTGGAAAGAGTTGCCGCCAAAGGAATAGAAGCCTTGGCATTGAGTGTCATTTCCGCGAAATTGTCAAGCTGGTACTGCACAAGCCCTTCCGCCGCAATCATCGCCGCGTTGTCTGTGCAGAAACGTTTTTCAGGCAGGACAAGCGTCAACCCCTCTTTCTCGCACGCCGTTTGTAACGCACTTCTCAAATAGCCGTTGGCAACAACGCCGCCTCCTGCCGTAACGCAAGTAACGCCCCTTTCTTTTGCCGCCGTCACCGTCTTTTCCACCAACACGTCAAGCGCCGCGCTTTGGAAAGACGCCGCTACGTCCGCTTTATTATACTCTTCACCCTTTTGCGATTTCGTATGACAGTAATTGATAACCGCCGTCTTTAAGCCGCTGTAAGAAAAATTATATCCACCGCCGCCTTTGAGCATCTTGGGCATGGGGATAACCGCTTTGCCCTCTTTTGCCAAACGCTCGATGTTCGGTCCGCCGGGATATTTCAAACCCAGCACTCTTGCCACTTTATCAAACGCTTCGCCCACCGCATCGTCAAGCGTCGCGCCTAAAATTTCAAATTCCGATTCCGATTTCGTATGCAACACCGCCGTATGCCCACCGCTTGCCAAAAGCGTGATAAAGGGCGGTTTTAACGACGTTTCGTGTAAGTACGCCGCCGCCAAATGTCCACGGATATGATTGACGGCAATCAGCGGTTTATTGAGCGCAAACGCAAACGCTTTCGCAAACGATACCCCTACAAGGAGCGCACCCAAAAGCCCTGCGCCGTACGTTACGGCTACCGCGTCGATTTGCTGATAGGTAATGCCTGCGTTTTGCACGGCTTTTTCCACCACTTTGGCAATCGCGTCCGTATGCGCGCGCGAGGCGATTTCGGGGACTACGCCCCCATACAACGCTTGGATATCCGCAGAAGAAGCGATTTCGTTGGACAACACTTCGCGGCCGCGAATCACCGCCGCCGCCGTTTCGTCGCACGAACTTTCTATGCCGAGAATTATCGGGTTTTTCTTCCTTTCCAAATCAGGTGAATACATACGCTACCTTTAATGAAAGAGAGGTATAATACCTCTCTTTTCTTACGCTTTTTTCAAATAATCAATGACGAAACCGTGAATTTCGCCGTCCATAACCGCCTGCACGTCGCCTTTTTCATAGCCCGTGCGGTGGTCTTTTGCCATAGTATAGGGACAGAACACGTAGGAACGGATTTGCGCGCCCCATTCGATTTTCTTTACGTCCCCTTTCATCGCCGCCGCTTCCGCTTGGCGTTGTTCTATCTTCTTTTCCAAAAGTTTCGAACGGAGCATGTTGAAGCACATCGCTTTGTTTTGGAGTTGCGAACGCTCGTTTTGGCATTGCACAACAATGCCCGTCGGGAAGTGCGTGATACGCACAGCCGAAGCTACTTTGTTTACGTTTTGTCCGCCTGCCCCGCCCGAGTGGTAAATATCGATACGGATATCGTCGTCGTTGATTTCTACTTCGTTATCGTCCTCAACTTCGGGCATAACTTCCAGCGAACAAAAGGACGTTTGACGGCGTTTATTGGCGTCGAAGGGAGAAATACGGACAAGACGGTGTACGCCCATTTCCGCTTTCAAATACCCGTACGCGTTTTCGCCTTCTACTCTAAAATCCACGCTCTTAAAGCCTGCACCGTCGCCGGCTTCTCTATCGAGTTCGTATACCTTAAAGCCCATTTTTTCGCAGTAGCGGCAATACATACGGTATAACATTTGACACCAATCGCACGCTTCCGTACCGCCTGCGCCTGCATGGAGCGTAAGCATGGCGTTATGGTTATCATAAGGTCCTTTCAAAATGGCGCGAATACGCATGTCTTCGATATCTTTTTCCGCCGTGGAGAGCATTTCGTCCAATTCCGCAATCAGACTTTCGTCCTCCGTTTCCTCTATCAAATCGACGACGTCGTCGGCGTCTTTGAGCGCCGTTTCGCCCTTTTCATAGGCGTTTATCTTATTGCGAATCGTGGAAATTTCTCTACCGATTTTGGTGGATTTTTCCAAATCCTGCCAAACGTCGGGGTTTTCCTGTTCCTTTTCGAGTTCCGCAAGGCGAGGGCGCAAGTGTACGATATCCAAAGCGTATTCCGCCTCTTTGAGTACCTCGCGCATGTCTTGAATTTTTAATCTGTAATCGTCAGCCTTAAACATAGTGTTTCCTATCTTTGATTATTCCGCTTTATTTCCGTCGTTATTCTTATTTTCTTCCTGCACCTTTTGCATCGCTTCTTTATACGAAGTCATTTGCGTGATAGGCGTGGGCATTTGACGGCGGAACGGTCTTGCTGCGGGGCGCGCAGGGTTGTTGGGCAACGCTTGCGCAGGTCTTGCATTGGCAGGCGTGGGCGCTTTCGCGTTTGCGGAAGGCGCCGTACGTACCTCTATCTTCGCTTTAAGAAGCACGCTGATTGTCATACGTTGAATACGCGCAATCATTTCGTCGAACATGTCGTAGCCCTCTTTCTTGTAGGAAATAATCGGGTCTACCTGTCCGTATGCACGCAAACTGATACCTTTACGGAGTTGGTCCATTGCGTCGATATGGTCAATCCAGTTTCTATCTACGTTCATAAGAAGCACTCTGCGTTCCATCGCGTAGAAGTCTACGCCCATTTCCTTGAGCTCTTCAATCTTCTTTTCGTATTCCTTTTCGACTTTCTTGGAAATCTTTTTCAGCGCAAGTTCGTAATCCCACTTGGTAAGGCGTTCTCTCGTTACGTAGTTCGTACCCTCGGGCAATACTTTCGCTTCGAGCGCCGCATTGAGTTCTTCCTCGTTCCAAAGTTCGGGCATATCTTCTACGTTGACTGCCGCCGAAAGCGTTTCCGCTACGTAATCGGGAATATATTTCAATACCTGTTCGTGTACGTTCGCACCGCGGAGTACGTTCATACGTTCTTCGTACATAACCATACGTTGCTTGTTCATAACGTCGTCGTATTGCAATACGTTTTTACGAATACCGAAGTTCTTTCCTTCGATAGCGCGTTGCGCGTTTTCGATACCGCGCGAAAGCATACGCGATTGCAAGCAAGTATCCTCGTCGATTTTGAAGAAAGCGTACAATGCTTTCATACGTTCACCGCCAAAGCGCATAACCAAATCGTCTTCCAAGGAGAGGAAGAATACCAACATACCGATATCCCCTTGACGGCCGGAACGACCGCGGAGCTGGTTATCGATACGGCGGGATTCGTGACGTTCCGTACCGATGATACAAAGACCGCCAGCCGCCATAACTTGTTCCTTTTCCGCATCCGTTTCTTTCTTGTAATATTCGTAAACCTTTTTATAACGTTCACGAAGCGCCTTGATTTCGTCGCTTACGTCCGTAATGTACGTACTGATAGCAAGTTCGATATCCTCGTGCGCCGCGCCCTCTTCTCTAAGGCGTTTCTTCGCCAAATATTCAGGGTTACCGCCGAGCAAGATATCCGTACCGCGCCCTGCCATATTCGTGGAAATGGTCACAGCGTTCAATCTACCTGCCTGTGCAACGATTTCCGCTTCTCGCGCGTGGTTTTTCGCGTACAAAATATTATGTTTTACCCCGTTTTTCTTTAACAAACGGGAAATTTCTTCCGATTTGTCTACCGAAGACGTACCCACCAAAATCGGTTGCCCGCTATCGTGGCGTTGTATAATTTCATTGATAATCGCGCGCTTTTTACCATCTACCAAGTCGGATCGTAGCCATGTCGTTCTGTGAGCCAA
>JAZRRB010000186.1:0-2639 GCA_045650385.1 Candidatus Scatosoma sp.
TGCTGTCAATGTACCCGTTGTACGGATATGTGTCCTCGTCATTTGCTTGGCTATGCGATAGAACCGCATAAAATGGTGCGTACAGCAAAAGGTGCGGCGCAAGTTATGCCGCAAATGGTGCTTGCCGCTTCCCTTTGCTGCGGTTGCGGTATTTGCGAATCGCTTGCCTGCTGTCAGGGCATTTCCCCTAAGGCAGTCATCAACGAATATAAGGCACTGCTTGCAAAAAATAAGCTCCGTTACGTGAGCAAAGAAGAAAGCGTGGTTGCGCCCGAAAGAGAATACCGCATGGTACCTTCCGAGCGTTGGGAACATATCCTCGGTATCGCCAAGTTTGACAAAGTTGCCAAATATATCGGCGAACAAAAGGATTTTTCAAGAGCAGAAATTTATCTTCGTCAACACATCGGCGCGCCCAGCGTAGCGATTGTGAAAGAGGGGGATATCGTACAAAAGGGCGATAAAATCGCCGAAAGCGCGGAAGGGCTTTCCCTGCCGCAATACGCTTCCGTTTCGGGCAGAGTCATGCTCGTGGAAGGGGTAAAAATAATCATTGAGAAGGATAGCGAATAATGTTTAAGTCGATTGGTGTTATAGAACTGAAAAGCGTACCCAAGGGTGTAGAAGCAACGGACGCGGCGCTCAAAAGCGCAGGCGTAGAAATGGTTTCCGCGCACCCTGCCTGTCCCGGGAAGTACGAAATCATTTTGACGGGCTCGATTTCCAACGTCACGGCGTCGGTAGACCACGTTGTAGAGAAGTTTGGTAGCTACGTCATTGATTCCGCTATTATGGGTAGAATCGACGAACAGGTTATTACGGCGCTGTTCGGCACGCAACAAGGCGTGAAGAAAGGCTCACTTGGTCTTATTGAAACGTTCTCCGCGGCAACGACGATTAAGGCGGCGGATATCGCAGTAAAGACGGCGCGCGTAGATATTTACGATTTGCGCGTATCGCGCGGTATGGGCGGCAAGGGCGTAGTGCTTTTGACGGGCGAAGTCGGTGACGTTACGGCAGCAGTAGAGGCAGGTTCTAACTATGCAAAAGGCTCGGGACAACTCTCTTCTAACGCAGTTATCGCAGCTCCCCACGAAGAACTTTGGAATCAATTATAATCAACCGAATATCGGTGTTTGGCTCAATAAGGTGGAATCGATATGGAAAATATTAAATTCGTAATTGAAAAGAGTGCAAGAATCGACAAACTCGTCGACGCGTTGTACGCGAAGATGCCCGAAATCGAATCGACGCGCGGTATTCTCGTTACCGAGAGTTATAAACAGACGGAATCGCTCCCGATAATCCGTCGTCGTAGCGCGGCGTTTGCGCATATTTTGGAAAACTTGCCCATCGTTATCCGTGATAACGAACTCATCGTCGGCGCACCCACGGTAGCGCCCCGCGGCTGTCAAGTATTCCCTGAATATTCCTACGAGTGGTTGGAAGCGGAATTTGAAACGGTAGCAACGCGCGCAGCAGACCCTTTCTATATCAGTGAAAAGACGAAAGAGGACTTGCGCAAAGCGTATCCGTATTGGAAAGGCAAGACGTGTAGCGATTTAGCCAAGGCGAACATGGCGCCCGAAGCCTACGAAGCGTTTACCGTACACGGCATTTTCACGCCCGGTAACTATTTCTATAATGGTATCGGTCACGTTAACGTACAATACGATAAAGTCTTGAAAAAGGGCTATCGTGGGATTATGGCGGAAGCGCAAGCGGCGCTGGATAAATTGGACGTATCCGATGGGGATTACGTCACGAGAAGCAACTTCTTGTACGCGGTTATCGAAAGTTGCGAGGCGGTTATCCTCTATGCGAGAAGATATGCGGCGCTCGCACGTGATATGGCGAAAAAGGAAAAGGACGCTACGCGTAAAGCGGAACTTGAAAAGATTTCCGCAAACTGTGCAAGAGTGCCCGAATTCCCTGCGACTTCCTTCCACGAAGCTTGCCAATCGTTTTGGTTTGTGCAAATGCTTTTGCAAGTGGAATCGAGCGGCCACTCTATTTCGCCTGGTAGATTCGACCAATACATGTATCCGTATTACAAAAAAGACATCGACGAGGGGAAAATTACAATCGAACAAGCGCAAGAACTTATCGATTGTATTTGGGTAAAACTCAACGATATCAATAAAGTGCGCGACGCAGTTTCCGCGGATGGGTTTGCAGGTTACGGTATGTTCCAAAACCTGATTGTCGGCGGTCAAGATATTCACGGTTTGGACGCGACGAACGATTTGTCGTATATGTGTTTGGAAGCGGCAATGCACGTGCCCCTTCCCCAACCCTCTATTTCCATCCGCGTATGGAACGGCTCGCCCGAATCGTTGCTTGTGAAAGCGGCGGCGCTGACGCGTCTTGGTACGGGTTTACCTGCGTACTATAACGACGAGGTGATGATTCCCTCGATTATGGCAAGAGGATTAACGCTTGAAGACGCGCGTGATTATTGTATCATCGGTTGCGTAGAACCGCAAAAGGGCGGTAAGACGGACGGTTGGCACGACGCGGCGTTCTTCAATATGTGCCGTCCTTTGGAAATGGTATTCTCCAACGGTATGGACAAGGGCGTGCAAATCGGGCCTGAAACGGGCGACGTAGCGCAAATGCAAACCTTTGAAGAAGTATTT
>JAZRRB010000187.1:0-2974 GCA_045650385.1 Candidatus Scatosoma sp.
ACCAAACGGAAATCTTCCGTATCGATTTTCAGTAGCGTTTTAATATCCGCTTGTTCCTTTTTCGCCTGTACGTTGTCTTTCTTTTCCACAAAAATTCTGTAAATCATATCTATGCTAATCCTACCTAATTATTCTCTTTCAATATCACGGTATTTAATGCCGATGTCTTTTCTGTAATGCATGCCCTCGAACGAGATTTTTTCCACGTTTGCATACGCCTTCTTTCTCGCGTCCTCAATCGTTTCACCCTTGGCGCATACGCCAAGCACTCTTCCCCCGTCCGTAACGAGTTTTCCGTCCTTTATCTTCGTACCTGCATGGCACAAAATAACGTCTTTATCCAAATCTCCGAAAACGATTTGCTTGCCCTTTTCGTATTTCACAGGATAACCGCCACTGGCAAGCACAACGCATACGCATGCACCCGTATCCCACTCAATATCGATATCCGCAAGACGTTCGTCCGTAATTGCCTCGAAAATTTCCATAAGATCCGTTTTGAGCATGGGCAACAACACTTGCGTTTCAGGATCGCCAAAACGAGAGTTATATTCGATAACCTTCATGCCGTCTTTCGTCTTCATTAAGCCGAAATACAACACGCCCTTAAACGTTCTGCCTTCCGCGTTCATGGCGTTCATCGTCGGAATCATGATTTTTTCCATGACTTCCTTTTCCGTCTTTTCGCCGTAGAAAGGTGCAGGAGAGAAAGTACCCATACCGCCCGTATTCAAGCCCTCGTCGTTATCGAACGCGCGTTTATGATCGCAACTTGTAAGCATCGGTTTCATCGTCTTACCATCGGTGAACGCAAGTGCGGAAACTTCCGGTCCTTCCAAAAATTCTTCTACGACTACTTTATTACCAGCCGAGCCGAATTTCTTATCGAGCATCATGTCCTTAATGCCCTCTAACGCCTCTTCACGCGTTTTGCAAATCAAAACGCCCTTGCCAAGTGCCAGCCCGTCCGCCTTTAACACCACGGGAATATCGCACGTTTCCACGTACGCTTTTGCGCTTTCATAATCGGAAAACGTTTCGTATTTCGCCGTCGGAATATTGTACTTTTTCATAAGTTCCTTAGAAAAAGCCTTACTTGCCTCGATGATTGCGGCGTTCTTTCTCGGTCCGAATACGCGGTGCCCACGGCTTTCCAATTCGTCCGCGAGACCCAAGGCAAGCGGATCATCGGGCGCGATGACCGTATAATCGATTTCCTTATGCGCGTCTACCCAATCGCCCACCGCTTTCAAATCGCAATAATCCACGTTGACAAGTTCGGCTATTTCACCGATACCTGCGTTGCCTTTCATTGCAAAGATTTTATCCACTTTGGGAGATTTTTTCAATGCTTGTACAATGGCGTGTTCTCTACCGCCGTTTCCGATAACCAAAACGTTCATGTATCTTTCTCCGTCTTCTATTTCGCTTATTTCTTTACGTATACTTTTCTACCCGATTTTACAATCTTGCCTTGACAAAGCAATTTCACGCACTCGGGCAACATTTTATGTTCTTTTTTCAAAATGCGCGATTGCAAACTTTCGGGAGTGTCATTGTCTTTCACTTCCACCACCCGTTGCATGATAATCGCGCCGCCGTCCACGTCCGCCGATACGAAATGCACCGTTGCACCGCTACGCTTTACGCCGTATTCAATCGCCGCCGTATGTACCTTTAACCCGTAATACCCCATACCGCAAAAAGCAGGGATAAGCGAGGGATGAATATTGATAATTCTATCCTCAAAAGCATTGATAAACGCAGGAGGCACAACGAGAAGCCAACCCGCCAAAACGATATATTCTACACCGTTTTCTTTAAGCGTATTAGCCACTCTTTCATAAAACGCGTCTTTGCTTTCGCCTGTCGTTTTATCGTAGACAAGCGTAGCAATACCGTGTTTTTCCGCGCGCGTTATCGCGCCGATTTGCGGCTTGGAAGCCACCAAATATGCAATTTCACAAAACTGTTCAGCCTCGTTTGCATCGATAACAGACTGAAAATCCGTACCGCCGCCCGAAGCGAATACCGCTATTTTTTTCATGACTTTTCCTTATTTCAAAATAACGCCTTTACCTGCAACCGTCTTACCGATTACAACAACGTCTTCACCGCTTGCTTTGAGCGATTCCATTGCCTTATCCACGTCTTCGGGAGATACCACTACCATCATACCGATGCCCATGTTAAAGGTGTTGTAAATTTGCTCGTCGGTGATACCTGCGCGTTCTTGCATTATTTTGAATACCGCGGGTACTTCGTAAGAATTCTTTTCGATTTCCGCTGCTACGCCCTCGGGCAAAATTCTGGGCACGTTTTCGATAAAGCCGCCGCCCGTAATATGCGCGATACCCTTTACGTTTACCTTTTCGATAAGCGCAAGAATACTCTTTACATAGATTTTCGTAGGCTTTAACAATACTTCCGCCGCCGACGCGCCAAGCTGCTTATCATATGCTTCCAAAGCCGCTTTGTCGCTATCGCCGAAAAGTTTTCTAACAAGCGAATAACCGTTAGAATGTACGCCCGTCGATTTCAAACCGATAATCACGTCACCGGGAACGATGTTTTTACCGTTGATAACCTTTTTCTTGTCTACGATACCTACGGCAAAACCAGCCAAATCGTATTCCCCATCGGGATAGAAACCGGGCATTTCCGCCGTTTCACCGCCGATGAGCGCGCAACCTGCTTGGCGACAACCTTCCGCGATACCTTTTACCACTTCCGATTCCGCTTCGGGGTACAATCTACCGCAAGCGTAATAAGCGAGGAAGAACAAGGGTTTTGCGCCTTGGCAAACGATATCGTTTACGCACATTGCCACCGCGTCAATACCGATAGTATCGTGTTTTTCAAGTAAGAACGCGTATTTCAATTTCGTACCAACGCCCTCCGTACCTGCAACCAAAACAGGTTCTTCCATCTTTTCGCCTGCAATCGCATAAAAACCGCCAAACGAACCCAAATC
>JAZRRB010000188.1:0-9915 GCA_045650385.1 Candidatus Scatosoma sp.
TAAGACCGCTTGGCCTCCGACTTTGCTTTCTTCGCCTCTTCTACGACGTTTTTCATTTCGTTCATCGTCGTCGTCAAAAGCGCCGAGCAGCAAATTACGTCCGCGCCAACTTCAACTGCCTTTGCAACGAAGGTTTCCGCAGGAACGTCTACACCCAAATCGTACACGTCCAAGCCCATGCCTTCCAACATCATTTTTACAATGTTTTTACCGATATCGTGCAAGTCGCCTTTTACCGTGCCGAGTACCACCGTACCTTTCGTCGTTACGCCGTCCGCTACCAAGTACGGGCGCAAAATTTCTACGCCTGCGTTCATCGCGCGCGCCGCTACCAATACTTCGGGAACGAAAACTTCGTTTTTCTTGAATTTTTCCCCTACAATAGACATTGCCGACAACAAAGCGTCTTCCAAAACTTCTTGTGCGGAAACGTTCTCGTTAAGCGCTTGCGCCACGAGTTCTTTCACCTTTGCCGCTCTACCGCGTTGTACCAACGTGCTGATTTCTTCTAAAATTGCCATAATATTTTCTCCTTAATAATATTTATTTTAATTGTTGATTTTTAATTTTTGATTTATTTATTTATATATCTATTTTCTATATCAAACAACGCGTCAATATTTGCCAACGGCACGTCGCTTTCGATACTTTGACTTGCCATCAATATATATCCACCGTTTGTACCGAGCGTATTTACGAGATGTTTTGCGGACTGGCGAACTTCATCAGGCGTACCAAACGGCAAAACGCCTTGTGTATCTACCCCACCGTGGAAGGCAATTTTTCCACCGAATTCTTGCGCCAAACGTTCAGGTTCTAATCCTTGTACTTTTTGCAAAGGTTCTAATATGTCTACACCGCATTCGATAAAAAGCGGAATAAAATCGTGGACAGCCCCGCACGAGTGCTGTTGATAAAATGCGCCGTACTTATGCGCAAGCGCCGTTAATTTTTTTGTATTTTCCGCAAAGAATTCTCGGAACATATCCTTTGAAAATAACAAGCTGATTTGCGTACCGTAATCGTCGTGCGGACGAAGAATATCCGCTTGACCATCGCAAGCCATAAATATTCTTTCGTAATGTTCTAATTCAAATTGAAGGAATCTATCAAAAAGCGCTTTCGCCACGTCAGGCTCGACAATCATTTTTTCAAATAAGACGTCCATTTGCATCATATAAGTAGAATTTTGAAAAGGACCTTCGTGTCCGAATTGGATTGCTCTGCCTTGGTTTGCTTCACATTGTCTTTTTATGCTTTCATAATCAAAATCCTTTGGCGTTATCCAATCAAACGAAAGAATATCTTCAATCGTCGTATCGTCATTAAAAGGATAGGTGTGCATTACCGAATGAATTTCGCCGTTATTGTTTTTTAACGCAAGCTCTCCACCGTATTTCGATTCGACAAGTTCTAAACCGTTAACGACGCGACGTCCCGTTCTTTTTCCAATATAATTAGGCCCTATGCTTGCAATATCAATTTGGTAATAATCGCGAACGTCTTCAACCGTGCACAATTTTTTTTTCCGCCATAATTTTATTCCAAACATTTCCAACGCATTCCATATTTGTCGGGATGCGGTCGGTTTGTTGGTGTTGAATGGCTTTTCTTACTCTTTCCTTACTAGTCATTTCACTTACCTCTTTTTATTTACTTCATTTTATTTATTTTCTTCTTTTCCGTATAAAACAACAGAAAAATAAGTTACTGTGTTTTGCCCATTGTTATATTTTATCCCACACTTTTGTGCAAGCTCTACTACGTTTATACCGTTTGCCTCTATGGTGGAACGAGCCTTTTCGGGGAAACGACAAGGGGCTTCGGGATACGTGCATTTAGCACAAATCGAGCAACTTTTTGCGGACATTACTTTCACGTCTTGTCCAAAAAATAAGCCCAGTATTGTATCCGTAATTTTTTCGTGTTCTTCCCGACCTTTATTTATTCCGTTTATATCAAACGAATCTTCCACCGTATGAAAAGTTGTAAAAACAACGGCGTCTTTATACATTAGAGAGGCTTGCTTTAGCTTATCAAAACTTCCTATTCCTGGCGGGCAAGTCCACGTCTTTCCGTATCGTCCACAATAATTCTTTTCACAGGCTTTCACCACTTCGTAGGAAAAAGGAATTTCTTGGGTGGGAATATATGCATACTCGTAAACGTACGTCGATATGTCTTGTAAAATATCTTCTTTCGTAAACATTTCCATTTCTTTCTATTCAACAGCCTTTCTTCTCAAAAAGACATATACTCAATATATAAATCTTGAAATATTTTCGAAAAGGAAAGCTCTATCACTTGCATTTCGGTTGCGATTCGTTCAATCTCGCGTTGGGCGGTTTCTTGCAATAAACACAACCTTGCCCCAGCCAAACTTGTATTTCCAACAACCTTGGCTTTTGAAAGCGACCATTTCGGCAACAAGCCCGTTCTCACTGCGTTTTGCACGTTCATATAAAAGCCCAAACCACCTGCAACGTATACGTTTTCCAGCTCGTCTATCTCTACACCACAAGTGGAAAGCAACGTGTCTATACCTGCAACAATCGCGGATTTTGCCAACTGAAACTGTCGAATATCCCTTTGCGACAAATACACCTCGTCCGTCAAGTAAAATTTATCGCCCAACAACTTGTTCATCAACGGCGAGGTTGAGTCTTCGTTCCAACTGCCGCTTTCGTCGATGAGTTCTTCTTCCAATAAGACTGCGATTAAATCGATAAGTCCGCTTCCGCAAATCCCTCTTGCTTTTTCATTGCCTATCGTAGAAAAAGTAAGATTTCCATTTTGCACGTATACCTTGTCTATCGCGCCAGATACTCCACCCAAACCACGTTCTATACACGCGCCTTCAAGTGCAGGCCCCGCCGCCGTCGACGTTGCATACAAACGGCCTTTATGCGATAACACCACTTCGCCGTTTGTCCCAATGTCCACCAAGAGTTCTGCCTTATTTTCCTTATGCATACAGCAAGCCAATACCCCTGCTGTAATATCGCTACCGATATATCCGCTAACGGACGGCAGCAAACGCACTTTATCCGCTTGAAGGGATAACGCTACGCCGTCTATCCTTTGCGTTTGTGTAAACACGGGCGTAAAAGGATACACACCTATCGTTTCGGGATTTTTCCCCAAATATATATGCAGCATCGTCGTATTTGCCGATACAACCAATTCGTCTACGCTTTTGCCTTCGGCAATCGAGTGTATCAGCTCGTTCGATTTCTCTAAAACGATCTTTTGCAATCGTTCCAATTTACCTTCCCGACAAGCGTTGATCCGGCTTAATACGTCCGCACCGTAAACGCTTTGCGGATTTAATGCGGACGTTTTTTGCAAAATCTCACCCGAACTTAAATCGACAAGACAAGCAGCAATCGTTGTCGTTCCCACATCTAAAATTACGCCTAAACCTTGTTTCTCCCCCACAAGAACTTGCGTTTGAAAGCAATCGATTCCGCTACCGTGTTGCACTGGCAATTCAATAACGATATTTTGTGCGACAACCGCTTTACAAGAAGAAACCATCCCATCCGCATCAGAAGAATCGCCCAACACGTTACCCTCTAACAGCTTTACTTTACATTTTCTGCAAGTACCCTTTCCTCCACACGGAGCGGAGAATTCTATGCCTTGCCTGCCAAGGGCTTGTAAAATCGTTTCCCCTTGTTTCGCCGTTAGTGTTATTCCTTGCGGATAAATGGTAATTGTGCAATCTTGTATCATTATCAATTCGCTTTATAGAATTCTTCTACTGCCTCAAAAAACGCCCCGATATTCTCCCAAGGGCTTGCAGGCGGAACATCACAACCCGTAGAAATAACGAAGTTGGGATACGTATGACACGCCGTCATAATCTCTAACGTTGCTTGCTTTACAGAATTGGGCGTGCCGTTGCGAATTTGTCCAGCAGGGTCTACGTTGCCCATTACAACTACTTCGCCTGGCATTTTTTCAAGCATTTCCGACATTTTTATCGAATTGCCAAAATGATACGCCGCCGAGTTCGTACTTAAAATGGAATCCACCATCAAAAGAACGTTATCGCCACAATTATGATAAATCAACAAAAATTCATCATCCTGTACGGCATCTACGATTTTGCGAACGTATTCCGCGGAGAATTCCCCTGCCAAATTTGGAGAAAGCATACCTGCAAGCGGTTCAGCCATTACTACACCGTTTGCGCCTGCCTTTTTATATTCTAATATGTATGCAATAAGAAACTCCGTCACTTTTTCAAGCGTTGCGTGTACCATTTCGGGTTCTACGTAGCAATTCATCATTGCCTCGCTTACGTCCATCAATCTACCAGCCAACGAGAAAGGTCCGATAACACCTGCAAAAACAGGTCTATCCGTAATAAGTTTCTTTGCCTTGCTTATCGCTTCCACGTATTGTCCGCATCTACCTGCTGTTACGGGAGGCACTACCAATTCTTCCGCCTCTTCGGGGGTAGTTACAACCGCCCCGATAACCGTAGGCACTTCGTCCTCCGAAAAACGCACTGTCGAGCCAAACGCTTCTGCCTCTACCGATAAATCCATCATACTTACCGAGGCAAGCGTATCAAATTTATCCGCAATCAGTTTCATCCCTTGCGCTTGTAAATCACTGCTTGCCGTCAATTCCTTTACGCTTACACCCAACAAACTAACACACGGGAAAGAAAGCACTGGCATAGGCTTTTTTACTTTTTGATCATTGACATCTTCCAACCATTGTTTCATATTCATAATAATTTCTCCCGACTTCGCGTTAATATTTCTTAAATTCTTCCAACATTGCCAGTATGGTTTGAGGCGGTACGTCGTGAGCAATTGCATGCGTCGGTGCAAGAATATATCCGCCACCGTGTCTCATGATTTCTACCGTATCTTTTATTATGCTCTTTAACTCTTCAGGTGTCTTATTGTGCAAGTCGCGTTGTGTGGAAATCGTTCCCCAAAACGCCAATCTATCCCCGTAAACTTCTTTGATTTCTTTTAAGTTATAGATTTCAGGCTGTACTGTTTGATAACAATCCAAACCAATTTCTATCAAATCCTCAAAAATTTCTTGAATATCCCCACACGAGTGTTGCAAAACGAATTTCCCGTTTTTCTTTGCGCGAGCGTACATTTTTGCCATTCTAGGTTTGATAAACTCTCGCCATAAGGGTGCACCCATAATCATACCTTTTTGTTGTCCCCAGTCGTCGCCAAAATAAATCCCGTCGAAAGGATACTCGTTATAAATATCAATAATCTTCAAATTAAATTCGCAAATTTTATCCAATAATTCGTGCACAAATTCTTTATCGGTAATCATATACACTAACGCGTCTTCAATCCCTACATAGCTCCAAAGACGTTCGAACATCGAAAAACCAATACCAGCAAAGCAAAATTTATCCCCTTTAGTCGCAAGCAATTCTTCGCATTGTTTACGAATTCTTGCCTCGTTCAAAACAGGCGTAGGGTATAACGAAATATCAGGTTCACTGATAACAGGCTCGTCCACAATACCAATATCTTTATCTACCCCCGTTCTATTCCACGTTACCCCAAAATCGTCGGTGAAATACCCTTTTCTATCCTCTCTTTCCGTGGGATATGCCCAATATTGCATATAGTGCAAATACCCACCCGCTTTTTCATAGAAATCTTTGTCTTTTGTATATGCTACCATTTGCTCGTTTGCTTGTTCGGTAAATTCTGCATGAAAAGGTACATGGTCCGTTTCTTTATGTAAAAGTGCATTTATAACAGTTTCTCTTCTAGTCATATCATATCTCCTTAAAAATTTATTATTCTTACTTATGTTCCCAGCGCATTCTTAAATAATGCGCCGCCATTTTCGGTTGTCTATCGCGCGTGAATACGCCTTTTCTGTTCCCACGAATACGCGTAAGCCCTTGTTTCGTCTTGAAATCGGCAAACGCCCATACGTGTTCCCCGATACAATAGTCCATTTTATCAAGTACCTTACAGGATTCGTCCAAAAATTCCACTTGGAATTCTTCCGAGAACGATTCGCTAGGCAAGGCGTGTAAACCTTCGATTGTGTCCGCGCCGAATTCCGATAAAATAATCGGTTTTTTGTACGTTTCGTAAAAATCTTGCATCTCTTTTGCCAAAGGCGAAGCGATACTCGATAAATCCCCGTGCTGTTCGTACCAGCCGTAATAACGATTGATACAAATTACGTCGGGCAAATGGCTACATTTACACTCTCCAAAGAACGCGCAATTTACGTACGTCATTGGCAACGTGGATAACGAACGAGCATACGCGAAAATATCTTCAAAATACGGAACTGCGCCGTCTTCACCCGATTCCGGCTCGTTTGCAAGCGAATACATAACGACGGACGGGTGATTTTTATCACGCTCTATCAAAGCTTTAATCAGTTCTTTATGTAAAACTTTGGTTTGCTTGTTCACACGGTCTTCCCCGAAGTTTCCGTCTTTCCACCATTTCATACAAACGGCAGGCACTTCATCGATTACCATAAACCCGTATTCGTCCGCAAGGTCCATAATTTCTTCGCTATACGGATAGTGGCTCGTTCTAAATGAATTTGCGTTAATCCATTTTAATAGTTCAAAATTACGTACGTTAACGGCAGCATTATTACCTTTACCCGATAAAGTAAAGTCTTCGTGCAAGCCAAAGCCCTTAAAATATACAGGCTTATCGTTCAAAAGGAATTGTGTCCCGCGAACCTCTACTTTGCGAATCCCGAATCTTTCTTCGTAACAATCGCTTTCCGTTTTTACCAAAAGCGAATACAAATACGGCGTTTCGCAAGACCAAAGCTTGGGATTGCTGATTTGAATTTCTTCTTCCGTGCTACGCGCAACGACGTTTTTCTCTTTGTCTAAAACGGTATATTCCGCCTTATCGAAATTGCCCGTTGCTTTTACGCGGATTTTTCCGTAATCCCCGTCTACGACGGTATTGATAACGACGTCGTCTATATGTTTTACGGGGGTAGTATACACCAAAACATCGCGGTGTATGCCTGTGAAATTGTAGAAATCGTGGTTGATTACTTGTTTTTCTCCAACGAGCATACCAACGGGTAAACATTGAAAATCCAATCGGTTATCAATGACAACGGAAAGTCTATTTTCGTCCTGCAAATCGTCAAGCGGAATATCTATCGGGTAAAAACCGCTACTGCCCGCCCCTATTTTCTTGCCGTTTAAGTATACTTCGCATTTATGACTGGTTGCGCCAATCCGTAAACGGTACAACGTATCTTTACGGCGCGGTATACAAAACGAGCGTTCATATACAAACTTACCTACGTGGTCCTTAACTTTTTTATCCGTCACGATGTCGTTCATACTCGACGGAACTGCCATCGACATACAATCGGTTGCCACCGTTTCGGGCACATAATCGTTTTCTACGCTCTTAAATTTCCAAATACCATTTAAGTTATATACGTCCCGATAAGCGTTCATTTTTGGATATAGCATAACGTTCTCCTTTCTCTATCCTTACATTATTTTTCTTTTAGTTCTTACAAATCTCAACAACCGTATGAATACAAAGTTCGTCGATTGTAAATTCCGCTCTTCCGTCCTTATACGTAAACTCCAACGGAGTATTTTCAGGAAAACGCATAATACGTTTGGGTTTATCGCACAAATAGGACACCTGCACATTGCGAAGCGGTAACGCTTCGTCATACGATTTTATCCAGCCCGCAATCGGTCCTTTTGCCATATTTACGAATTGTACGAATTCTCTCCCGTCTTTTTCCGTCAAAATCACTTCGACGAGTTTCGTATTCGTTTGGACTTTTTTATTCTTGTATCCAAGGGCAATAATTTCCCCCAAGAAATCTCGCATTTGATAGGTGCGCGCATTAAGATACATACCACCCATATCAAAAGGAACACCTACGATAGTCCCTTCACCATACGCGCGAACGATACTTCCTGCGCAAGGTTTAGTAAATTGTACCCTAGGCAAAGGGAACGAGCCACCTGCGTTGTTGAATAATATCTTTTCGGCGTTCTCGTCTCGCCCTATCATTTCTGCCAACCACATACGGTGCGTCCCTTCTTCAGGAATAACGAGAAAATCATTTTCAACTGTAAGTTTGCTTTTACCAATCAACAACTGCGAGAATCCTTTTTCTCTTTCTAACGCCTCGACATTGTATCCAAATTCTTCGGCAAATTGTAAAATGGAATCCGCACCGATAATTATCAAATGTCCGCCATTTTTTGCATACTCTAAAAGCGAACTTTTTACGTTTTCTTCTAAATCTCTTAATTGCGAAACAATTATCGTTTTATACTCGGATATATCTTCTAATGCATTATAACCAAGTAAAATTTCCGTGGAATATTGATTATCCAAACAAGCGAGCAACGAACCTTTTACGCTTTCAATATGTTCGCCACCGCGCCCAAACAACGGCTCACGTTCGTAGAAATACCCTTTTTCCGATAACAGCACCGCCACTTCCTTACGAATAGTTGCTTGATGACAATACTCTTGTCTATCCCGACAAAATTTCGCTACTTCTTTCAAAGTGGGAATAAACGTTTCATTTTGCATAAACGCCTTATAATCTTGTACGCAATAGATTTGATAAGCGCCACCCATAGCAATAATATCCGCAGCCTCACAACAAAGCTGTAACGCCGATTTTTCATAGTGCAAATAAAAATCGGTGCTCCAACTTATCAAATCCCACACCTTATGTTGATTCGCAATAACTCTCGGTCCAAACTTGGTTGCATCAACTGTTTCTCTAGGAATAACGTCTCCAGAAAGGAAATCTACGTCCACCGTCGGTTTTTCAGGTAATTGTTCGGTAAAAATCCAATTACTTGTCATTTCAAAATTGGGCGCAACTTCTTTTACCTTTTCTAAATAATTACGAACGTGCCTCCTAAAAGCTTCACGGTGAAATTCCTTGAACTCTATTGCACCATTGGTTTTGCTATATTCGGAAAGCGCTTTAGGAGAATAATCTTCCATCGCAGCCCAACACTCGCCGTCTACCCAAGCCCCGTCCAAACGGTATTCGGTAGCAAGCTCGATAAGTTGTGGAATTAAGATTGTTTCATCGTAGGGTGAAAACAGAGAAGTAGCCCATTTATCCGTCGTTCCGCACGGCTCGTAAACACAACGCCAATCTTTATGTTTTTCATTTTGAACGCCGTCCAAAATCCCAGAATAATGCGCGTATAAAAGAACGCCTTCCTCTTCCGTAATTTCTCTCCAAATCCTCAAAATATCCTTTTGAATATTCGGTGCCTGTATCCCGACCATCGTCGGGTAGGAAGAATACCCGTTATGCCCTTTTACGTCGCATTGCAAAAAATCAGGGCGTATTTCACGGATAAACGAACGGAGCTCTTCCCCGTCAAATTTCTCGCCAATACCTTGCGATGTCAAATTTGCGTGAAAATCAAAATGAACCCCAAAAAAACAATCTTTTCTTTTCTTTTTCATATTAAACCTTTCCCAAAATCCAGTTATATAGGACGGAATCCCGTCCTATATAACCTTTTTTCTTATCAATTTCGCGTCTTAAATATCGGCGCGTAGCCAGCCTGTACCATCCAATATATCGAGCTAAACGCATTGAAATCGCTTTCCGTAGCAATATCTTCCGCCGTAGTAATGCTTCCTACGAAGTTATTTACACCCTTTACCGTTTCGGTAATTTGTCTTACCGTGCCGTCCGCTTGTTTTTGATATATACGAGCGCCGTCATACATGGGAATAATCGCATTTTCCTCCATTTCGTTGGGGAAAGTACCGATAATTTTGCTTTCACGTTTGCCTGCTTTAGAATCATCGCATACGATTACTACGTTGTTAAACTTGGGCGCATTATTACCAACATTCCAGCTTGCAATACCAAGTCGGAGGCCAAGCGGTCTTAGGAAGA
>JAZRRB010000189.1:0-4657 GCA_045650385.1 Candidatus Scatosoma sp.
CTTGCTCCTCACCACAAGAAGTGGACGAGTTTTTAACCGATTTTGTCAAAGCTCAAATCGCCAAAAAAGCGTTGCGTTTCTACGTTATCGACGCCACAAAAATTGCCAACGAAAGCGGATTAAACGGAAGAACCGGTACGATTATGCAAGCGGCGTTTTTCCTCTTAACCCCCTCACTTTTGTCCTATGCACAGGCAAAAGAATATTTGAAGGAAGAACTGATAAAAACCTTTTCAAGAAAGGGGGAAGAGGTGGTAAAAAACAACCTTTCCGCCTTGGAAAAAACGGAAAGCGCCGTATGGGAAATGCAATACCCAAGCGAGTGGAAAAATATTGCAACGAAGCATGAAAAAACAACGGGAAAAGGCGCATATTTCGACAATTTTATACACCCTATTTTATCCTTAAACGGGGATAATTTACCCGTTTCCGCCTTTCAAGCGGACGGTAGCGTACCCACGGGCACGACAAAGCTCGAAAAACACGGAATCCCCTTTGAACTCCCCCTTTGGATTCCCGAAAATTGTATCCAATGTAATCAATGTTCTTTCGTGTGTCCACACGCTTGTATTAGACCGATTATTTTATCTCAACGCGTACCTGCCCCCACTTCTTTTAAGAGTATTGCTGCCACTGGTTTGAAAGAAACGCAATTTCGCGTGCAAGTTTCCCCACACGATTGCATGGGTTGCGGCGTATGCGCCAACGTTTGTCCAGCCAAAGACAAGGCGCTTGTTATGCGAAAAAACAGCGATTGTATGCCACAGGAAGGCGAAAATTGGGAATTTTCTCAAAACGTGCAAAAAGCGGATTCCACTTCCCAAAGAAACAGCGTAAAGGGAAGCCAATTTTATCCCCCATTATTTGAATTTTCTTACGCGTGTGCCGGTTGCGGCGAAACGGCATATATCAAACTACTCACCCAGCTTTTCGGGGAAAAAATGCTGATTGCCAACGCAACGGGTTGTTCCTCTATCTACGGCGGCTCTGCGCCTACTTGTCCGTATACCGTAAACAAAGACGGAAACGGCCCTGCTTGGGCGAATTCTTTATTTGAGGATAACGCCGAATTCGGGTTTGGCATGCGCCTTGCCTACGATATTAAAAACGCCGCCGATAAATCGGTATGGATTATCGGTGGCGACGGCTGGGCTTACGTTATACGCTTTGGTGGATTAGACCACGTTTTAGCCTCCGATTTGAACGTAAACATTTTGGTGCTTGATTCGGAAGTGTATTCCAACACCGGCGGCCAAAAATCCAAAGCCACACCGATTGGCGCGGTTGCAAGATTTGCAAAAGGTGGCAAACGGAACAAGAAAAAAGATTTAGGGTTGATAGCCATGACGTATAAAAACGCCTACATTGCACAAGTGTCCATAGGCGCAAATAAACAACAAGTTATCAATGCGTTCGTCGAAGCAGAAAAATACCACGGCCCTTCGTTGATTATCGCATATACGCCTTGTATATCGCACGGTGTAAACATGAAAAAAAGCGTAGAGGAAGAAAAACTCGCCGTAGATGCAGGGCATTGGATATTATATCGGTATAACCCCTCTCTTATAGCGGAAAATAAAAATCCGTTTATCTTGGACAGCAAGCCGCCCACACAAGAATTATCCGCGTTTTATGAAAGGGAAAACCGTTTCGCCTCTCTTATGCGTACCGATAAGGAAAAAGCGCTTTTCCAAGAAGCGGAAAAACAAGCGAAAGAGCGATACGCCTTTTATCAAAAATTATCCAATCTCTTTCAACCGTAACAATGAAAAAGCCGAGGTGGAAACCTCGGCTTTTATGATACTTATTCAATAACCACTAACACACCTTCGCCTACATCTAAGTTCAAAGACAAAGAAGATGCGTTAAATCCGTTATCCTTTATCCCTTGACGAACACAATATCCGTTAACTGATTGGGTAAATCGCAAATTTACGCTATCCGTTTGCGTTGTGGAATTATTCACGACGTAAAGCGCCGTTTTTCCGTTATAATCGAAACAACCAATAAGCGTATGCCACGCCGAAACGGAAGAAAGCTGTCTATATCTTTTCAAGACGTCGTTTTCCGATTTCGTCATGCGTTTACCCGAACCGTCCGAAAGCGCCGGCGTTTCTCCTACAAAGATAACCCCTTTGTTTTGCGAGCACATCAATACTTCGTCAATCGCTTGAATTTGCTTATTGGCGATAAGCGCGCTATCGTATACAACGGGTACGTGCGAGCCGTCTTTATAAAACAACGAGCCCGCAAAATACTCCTCAGGCGTACTGTTCCAAGGTTCTATCCCGCAAAAATATTCTATGCCCTTTGCACCGTATGCAAGACAGGTATTGACGTTCCAAAGCAATTCCCCTTGCGAAGGCAAGCGCTGTCCCTTAGACCACGCGCACGTTTGCACAAACGTCCAAAACGGTATGTTTGCCTCTAACGCCGTTTCTCTTATCACGGACAAGTTTTCAAAATAGCCGTCTTTCAACGCTTTTTCAGCCCCAACCATTGGATAAAAATCGTAGGAAAGCACTTGCGGTTGATAGATTCTCATATAATCGGATAAATATTGTTCGTACGTGTAATCCTTATACACGTTCCAATCCGTCTCCGCATAGCTACCTGCTTGATAATTATATAACGGATCGCACCCTGCCCAATTCGGCAATAGATTGCAATGATAAAGATAATTATCCGCTTTTTCTCCAATCGTCGTCTTAAAGGCGTCTTTTGCCGTAGCCATGTGGCTAAACGCCTTATACCCAGGCTCATCAACCATAGCAAGCCCTAAAAAGCTGGAATATTGCATAAGCTCGTTTAACACGTCTTGTTTTTTCGCTAAGCTTGCAGCCGTTTCAAAATGCGCCCCTGACCATACTGAAAGATACGCTATATCGTACTTTTCACAAAGCTCCAACGTCGTTTTTTCATACGCCAAATTATTGTTTGCCTTATTATATAACCCAAACAAAAAATTCACGCCAATCTGGTTATAATCGCTTAATACCTTTTCATAATCAAACGTATAGTCTTTTAACAGCGTGTTTTGCGTCCCATTGGGAGGCAAACCGTTATATGCCCCGATTGGCATCGTCGTATAATCCGTTTGCGGCAACCAAAACGAACCGTACGTTTCTCTACTTATCTCAGGTTGAACACTCTCTTCATTACCTTCTTGTTTATCCTCTCCGTCTTCGGTATTGCCGCCACCTTCGGTATTATCGCTACCTTCGGTATTATCGCTACCTTGGTTGTTGTCACCTTGGGTATTGTTACCACCCTGCGTATTGTTACCACCTTGGGTGTTGTTGCCACCTTGAGTGTTGTTGCCACCTTGGTTGTTGTCACCCTGCGTTGTGTTATTCGTATCCCCGTTTCCTTCGCCGTTTTCACCGCCATTTCCAACACCACAAGCCGTCATTGAAAACAGCATGAACGTTGCAAGCAATAACGATAAACCTTTTTTCACCACTGTAATCCTCTTTTTTAATCTATCCATATAAGTATAAATGATGTTTTTTCATAAGTCTTGTAGTTTCGTTTTCTCAAATGGTATAATCGTTTTTTATCAAGAAAACATTAACTTTTAAGCATGTATACGTTCTTTTCTTGTTTCAAAAAACCTGATTCCGTCAATTGAATGAGTATAGATTTCACATCGGTTGACGGCAAACACAACGCTTTAGATATTTCGCCAATGGTTGCGCTAATGCGTTCGGTAAGAAACTCGATAACCGCGCGTTCTTCTTCCTCGCCGAAACTTTGTTTACCTGCTTTTGATTTAATGAAATTCCTCTTTCCTGAACCTCTTAAAAAAGGCAAACTCACGCTAACGCGTTCGGGGTGAAAACTTTCCCTTATCACAGGCACACCACGGCCGTGTTTTCCCCAAAGCGCGAATATACCGGGGATACCGCTACCCGTACCATTACCCACACCTATTTGTTGGAATAAACGTAACAAACCGCCGTTGCGAGGATCGGAAACACCGCCCGTTTTTGCCTTTTCCACCGATAAACGAAAACCGCCTGGGTTGGAAAATACGATTTCCGAGCGTTTATAAGTAACGTATATGCCGCCACTCGCATAATAATCGGCATTTACCAAACAGTTTGTCAAGGCTTCCGTCGCCGCAATTTGCGCGTCCTTTTCTTCGCTTTGTAAAACGCTCAATATACGCCCGTTTATCTCCGCAAAAAACGAGAACACGTTTTTACCGACGCATTTATCGCACGTATCTCCACCGCTTGTTTTTATGGCATTTTTTCTTTCTTCAAAAGACAAGTGATAATACGGAAACTTTTCTTTTATATTTTCGAGTTTCCCCAGCATTAATAACCCGGCGATAGTCGGTCTTAATTCACCTTTTTCATCTTTTGCCGCCGCCCCCACTTTTTCTAAAAAATCCTTTTCATTTAATTTTGCAAGCGGTGTGTGCGGTTTGATTTGCAATAACGCACGGCGGTATTCTATAACGCTGTTTTCGTCAAAGGCATTCATATCCATTGTAAGTATATGCCGCATATCCCTCGCCGTTTTCGAAGCATCGCGGAACATAGATTTTATTTCTTCTACGCTACAACGGTAATCCCCCTCGCCGTTTCTTCTGTAACTACCCAAAGTCGGATCGTAGCCATGTCGTTCTGTGAGCCAAGGAGTTGTTATC
>JAZRRB010000190.1:0-1947 GCA_045650385.1 Candidatus Scatosoma sp.
AGCTTGCCGTTTTCGTCGCGGACGAAGTTGCCGTTTTCGTCTTTTACGGGATACTGGAACAAATTATCCTTGTTGGAACTGTACAAAATCGTACCGCCCTTGGTGATAATTTCTTCTACGTCTTCTAAACCGAGCTTGATGAAATCGCCGTGGTACAGCCCGTGATAGCCGTGACGAACACCCATTACTTCCAAACCGTACTTGGAAATAGCGGTTTTTACAACCGCGCGGATTACGGGGTTCAAACCAGGACAATCCCCACCGCCCGTCATAATTGCAATCTTTTGTACTTTCTTCATATTCTTTTTTCTCCTTGCATTCTATCTAACTGTAAATTACAATAACAAACAAATTGCCCAATACAATAACGGAATCGTTACAATGGATAAAACGGTTGTCCCCAACGTAAAGGCAACTGCATTTTCAGTATCCCCACCGAAATTATCCGAGAACGTAGATGCAAGCCCTGCCGTCGGCATTGCAAAAGCAATAAGCACACCCAAAACCATATCGGGCGTAATGATTGCGGTTACTTGATTCAATACGAATACAATCGCCACAATAATCATCGGGAATACTACTAATTTTAATGCGGATACGTAGTACGTTTTCCAAGACTTGAAGAGTTCCAAGAATTTTACACCACCCATCTTCATACCCAAAATCGTCATCGAAATCGGAGTAACGAGATTGGAGAAATGCGTGGAATACGTCGCCACTTCGGGTACGTATCCTTTCACGTTCAGCAAATTCGCAATAATACCTATTACAAAAGCAATCAATACGGGATTTAAGAATGCTTTTTTCAGGCTAATCGCCTTTCTATCCCCCGAAATAAGATATATCCCCAAAGTATACATTAAAACGTTGGTAACAATATTAAGAATAATTACCACCATCAAAGCCATGGATCCCGCGCCGAATACTGCCATAGCCAAAGGAATTCCTAAAAATCCGTTATTCGAGAAAACGGACGAAAAGCGCATCATTCCTTGCGTTTTTTGTTCACGCTCCATTTTGGTCAATGGTTTGGACACGAAGAACATTGCAAACGTATATACAACGCCAATCCCCAACACGATCCCTATCGTAGCTAACAGCTCGGTATTTATAGTAATATTGTTAATCGTACTGCTAAAAATAAGGAACGGCATCCCTACGTACATCAAAAGCATAGACAATGCGCCCGACTGTTCTTTTTTAAGCAGCTTCGTCTTGATAAGCAAATACCCAGGGATTGCCAAAGCGACGAAAACGATTACGTTTTTTAACATTATTATCAAAGCGTCAAACATATCAATTTCCTTTCTTTCAATTTTTCAACCATTGCAACATCGTTTCGACGTAATCGTATTTTCCGTCTTCATTCGGCTCGCTTGAACCACGGCAATGCCCACCGGAAAGCACTTTATATACAATATTTGCCTGTTCGTTAAACGCCAAAATAGATTTGTAAAACAACATATTTTGTTCATAACGACAACACATATCATTTTCATAAAAAATAAGTAGCATTTTTGAAAAATCAGTCTTATCCGAAACAAAATATTGCGGCGCAAATTCGTTAATTCTCTGCGCTCTCGTATCTTCTCCCAGCTCGTACTTCAACACGTTAAAATGTGCAGTCGTTTGCGAGCTATCAATAATCCAGCCTGCAATTTCTTTGTTATCGATTCCAACACTTTTCAAATATTCGTCGTTTACACACAGCATAAGTGACAACCACGCACCTGCGGATTGCCCTGAAATATACAATTTATCCTTTTGTCCGCCATAAGTCTCAATTTTTTCCTTTACAAACGCCACAGCCGATGCTGCATCAAAAAGAAATTCGGGGAATTTCGCACCGCTTGTGTACATTCTATAATTGGCGCTGACAAAACCGTACCCTGCATCTATAATTGCCGATACAAATCTTTCCGCTTGTTGCTTATCGCCGTTTTCTAA
>JAZRRB010000191.1:0-5690 GCA_045650385.1 Candidatus Scatosoma sp.
AGCAGGCGTTTTGATGGTTACAGCCCAAGTATGGTTTTCAAATTCTTCCGTGTGCGTAACCGTTTCGCCACATTTATTACATTTCGTCGTTTCCACGTGGTTATACGTACAACCGCTTACCTTCGCGTCGTCACCCGAAGACCAAAGCGCGTTCACCGTATCGTGACCGAGCGCACGGGTAGTGATATCCTTGTGCTCGTCACCGCACTTACTACACGTATACGTCATCGTACCGTCACGAAGACAGGTTGCCGGTGCGGACGCTTGCGTATAATCGTGCCCGGATGCAATCGCTTCCGTTTTCGTTTCGCCGCAAAGTTCGCAAGTGAAAACTTTCTCGCCGTCTACATAGCAAGTAGCTTCTCTTTCTACTTCGCCTCCATCCCATTGGTGCGTACAGCTGTTATCGCCCGAGTGGTCATCTTCGTCGTCACAACCGTCGCAAGCCGCAAGACCTACTACGCCCGTGCCCAACATCAAGCTAGTACAAAGTAGCGCCAATGTCCTTCTCAATTTCTCTTTCATTGAGCAGACCTCCCATAAAATATTAATAGGTTTTTCACCAACCCTATTTATATTATACCCCTTTCCATTTTTTTTGTCAAACGTTTTACAAGATTTTTTTATTATATAAAAAGACGAGATTTCTCTCGTCTTTTTACTCGATTATTCTTGCGTGTCGGTGTTCACCGTTTCTACCGTTTCAACATTTATCGGTTCTTCCGCCGAAGAAGGTTTTTGTGCTTCGGTTTCCACCGTTTCAACGTCCACCGTTTCTGCTGTTTCTTCCGTCAAAACCGTTTCTCCCGTCGATTTTTTCGATTTTTTCTTCAAGAGCAACAACGTCACTACAACAACGCCGCCTACAACGACTGCGCCGCCGCCAACGACAATCCAAATCCACCAAGGCATACCCGATTCTTCTTCGGACGTGGTGTCGTTGATAGAAGCGTCAGGTACTTTCGCCGCTTCTTCAACCATGATATTTTCCACGCGGATATCGTAAGATTCATCCCCGTCTTGATAACGGATTTCTACGTAGCGTTTTCCTTGTTCCAATTCTCCCGTGTAAGCGGAAAGAACGGTAAGGTATTCTTCGCCTACTACGCGTTCGCTATTATCATCGTATATCAGAGTAATTTTCATGCCCGATATATCGAATTTTTCACCAGCAACGTATTCCGTCTTAAACGTGCTTCTATCGATTCTATAATCGACAATCTCCGCCTTAATGCCGAAATTCTCTTTCGCCGCGCGAATCGCGTCTTCCGCTTCTTTCAAAACTGTGCCTTTGTTAGATACAAACACTTTTTGTTCCGCATCTTTTATAAGCAAATCGTACGTCGTGCGGAGCGATTTAATCGTATCGGCACAAGCGATAACTTCCGCCTTTTTCGCCTCGTCGTTTTTATCCCACTTCGCCCAAGCACGGATATCGTCCATAGGCAAGTTTTCAAGCGTGCTGATAAAATCACGCGTTACGTCCGTCTTAACCACTTCCGTCTTTGTGCGAGTACCAAAATACGTTGCATATACGTAGTTATCATACCCTACACCATTGGTGGGATAGTTCATCGAAAGCGTACTCGTTCTATTTCCAAACTCCGTAAAGTGATAGAAATACGTTTCGAAGTTGGTGTAATAGTAGCCTTTATAATATGCCGCCGACTGTGCATCCGCAACCGATTCCACCATCAGCGCTACTTCTTCGCGGTAGCTGGTTTCCAAAATAGGCGCCTGTACACTTTCAAAGGTATACGTTCTAATACCGCTGTTAAAGAACGCGCTATCGCCAATAGCATTGACGCTATACGGCAATACAACACCGTCCAACGCATTGCTATTCAAATCCATAAACGCCGCCGATTGTACGTACAACGTACCTTCTACAATGTCATACGTCTTTACGCCGTTTACCGCCGCCTGTTCTCTTGCTGCAGGATAACAAACAATCTCGTACGTTTGCGCCGTTTTATCGATATAACGATACAACACGCCGGCGCCGTTTTTATCCGCATCCAAAGCCACAAAGTTTTCGTTGCCTTGCGCTACGGTAAAGCCCTTCAAGCTCTTCGAGGAAGCAAATGCGCCAAACCCGATTTCTTTTACGCTTGCAGGCAGTTCCACTACCTCTTCAGCACCGTTCAAGAACGCGTACGCACCGATTTTTTCCACAACGGGCATATCGATAGCCGTATACGCATTTTCTCTCGCTTTACCATTTATCATAAAGGCATTTGCGTTATACAATTCCAACAAAACCTTATCCGTGAAATTGTTTATCGTAAGGTTCCATACCTTTGCATCGTTATCCGTAGCAAACGCACCCACGCCAATTTCTTTTACGTTCGTCAAAACAAGCTGCGTCAACGCCGTATTATAGAACGCTTGGTCTTGTACGTATTGCACCATATCCAAATTATCTACGGTGTTCAATTTCGTACACTCGTTAAACGCATGCGCCCCCACGCTTATGCAGGAAGGAGAAAGGGTAACCCTTGTAAGTTCCTCACAGTGGAAGAACACACCCTCGCCCACATAAGTTTGCTTTTCCGCAAACTTGAACGTTTTTAATCCGGAATATGCAAACGCATAATCGCCAATTACCGAGGCATTTTCGTCAAACGAAGCCGTTTCTAATTTATCCGCGTACATGAAGGCGAACAAGCCCATTTCCGTCAAAGCAGGAAGAGCCGCCTCTTTCAAGAACGTACAGTTATAGAACACACCTTCGCCAAACGTCGTAAGATCAGGCGAAAGAACGATAGCCCCTACCGTTTTCGTATCGGACGTGACGATTTTTTCAAGCAGCGTACAGTTGGCAAACGCGTAGTTCCCAAGCTTCTCCACGCCGGGCATATACGCCGTATAAACGGGCGCATACGCAAAGGCGTAATCGCCTACCGTTTTTACCGTTGCAGGAAGATTTACCGAAGATATCCACGATTCATAGAACGTGTACGAAGGAATTTCCGTAAGCGACGTATTCGACAAATCGATATCGGAAATTCTCGAAGCGTAGAACGCAAATTCGCCAATCTTCGTCAACTTGCTTGCGTCGGCAAACGTAACGTTTGACAACTGACTATTGGCAAACGCATACGAACCGATTTCCGTTACGCTTGCAGGTACCTCAAACGAACCTTTTACATTGGTGTTTACAAGCAAAAGCTTGCTCTTATCCGCCGTATAAATTGCGCCGTTTTCTTCCGCGTAAAGGCTACCGTTATATCCGTCTGCCAACGTGACGGTGATACCCTTAAACGATTCACCGCCCAAACGCAACGCTTCTAATGCGAAGGAATCGTTGATGGCAATCTTTTTAATTCCGCTGCCTGCAAACGCTTTTTTACCAATAGTACGGATAATTTCGTCACCAAAATCTACCGTAAATCCGTATTTAATCGAACCGCAGTTTTCAAACGCGCGCGCGCCAATATCAAATTCTAAGTTTTCTCCTTCAGGCGAATCGAATTTCACACCCAAAAGATTTGTACAACCCGAAAACGCGCCTTCGCCAATCTTCGGCGTATGGAGCGTAATCGTTCCGCTTAAAGCCGTACAATCCTTAAACGCTTCTTTTCCAAGCGCGGTGAATTTACCCGTTTGAATTGTCTTCAAAGAGGTACAGCCCTCGAATACGTTATCACCCATGACGTACGTACCCGTAAGGTCGACACTTTCCAAAGACGTACATCCCATAAACGCTCTATGATACATCGTACCAATGTTGGTCATCTTCACAATTTCTTTAAGGGAAGTACACCCAGTAAAACAGTCTTGCGCAATGGTGACCGTCTTGCCGTTGGTCAAATCGATTTTCTTTAAGTTTTTACAATTCTTGAACGCGCTCGGATGAATCAACGAACAGTCTGCCCAGTCGATAGATTGATCCACTACTTTTTTACCGTCCACTATCGTTTCACGGTGCTTCGTGGAAACAAAGTACACCGCTTCAAGAGCCGAACAGTTTTCAAACGCGCCCTCTTGGATTTGTACGACGGAAGCAGGGATAACCACCGCCTTTACGTTCGTATTATCCTTAAACGCGTCCTCGCCGATATACATAATGTTCATATCGTTAGGAATCCAAAGTACGCCGTCGTTCTTATCTACGCTATATCCTACACCGTTATACTTATTCAATATGTAATTGCTTACATTGAATTCGTCCACAACGTCGAGCGTTACCGTTGCCACGTTCATCGTAGGCACGTTGCCGCGGTAAAGTTTTGCCTCAATCGCCACTTTACCCTTTTTCAAGGTCTTGACGTTACCGTTTTGATCGACGGTAGCAATACTCTCGTCATAGCTCTTCCATTGTACGTTAAGCCCCGTCAACGGATGATACCAAGGGTCGGTTAAAAGTTGGAGAGGGAATTCCTGTCCGGGGTTCACCTCAACCATGCCCTCCGCTTTTACAAGCGCTTCGCCTGCCGTCTTAATATCGCCAAAGGAAATAGACGGATCAGACAACGTTTTTTGCTTATCCGTTACCTTTACGTTGATTTTTTGCACGCCGCCCTTTCTATTGCTGACGGAAACCGTCGCTACACCTGCTTTAAGCCCGACGATTTCACCGTCTTTTACCGCTACGTTAGGGGAATCGGCCGTCCAAGAGAAGTTCGCAATAGACGCGCTTCCCTCATACACAAGCGATACCTTATGCGTTTCATAAATATCGAGTGTAAGATTCTCTTCGCCTTCCGCAAGTGCAAAGCCGTCGTTTTCAGGGAGCTGTCCAGAGTGCATTTCCGCCAAATCGAGTTGATACAAACAGCTATTTACTGCATAGTCGTCGATTTGCACGTACAACTGATTGCCGTATTTTTCATAGATATCCGTCACTTCGATGGAAACCGTCGTCGTGCCGTTCTTCGTTTGGCTTCTTACCGGCGTTGCGTATTCGGTTGCAAGTTGCAACACAAGCTCGCCCTCGGAATTGTTCTTGGGATAGCAAAGCATTACCGCTTGTGCGTAGTGATTATCATATACGTCCAAGTCCAAATAAATACTTTGTTTTTCTTTACCGTTGCTATCCTTTACCGTCTTATAACGCACACGTGCGTCTTGCAATACGGGCGCGTCATAATCCACAGTGAACGTAAACGAGTATTCCCCTTTCATGTTGTTGGGGTTGGCGTCGTCGGGAAGATTGGGATCACCTGCGAATATCGTATATTCGTCGGGATCGTTCATATAGAACGTAAAGTCCATACGGTACTGCCCGTTCGCAAGCAAGCCGTATTCTTCGGGATACAATTCCACTTCCACGTTACCAGGTACGGCTTGACCGCCGCCTGCGTACGCTTTCCCTACACGATTGATTTCTTTATCGACGAATACCGTCTCGCCCGTTTCCACGTTGGTAAGCGAATAGGTAACCAAACGCGCGTTACGAAGCAAACCTGCGTACACCGCCTTGATACCCGTCGTCGTCAGATAGTTTTCCGTGCTGTCGTCGCCGTAATAATTGTTGTAACGGGAAATTGCGTTGAACTTCTCGTCCGTGTATACGGGATCGTCGTTTTCGTCTACAAGGTAAACGTATCCGCCCATGGGAAGTATGTATTTTTCGTTATAATAAATGGAGTACGGTTGCGTTGCCCATACAAGTCGGAGGCCAAGCGGTCTTAGGGAAGACAAGACCTGATAACAACTCCTTGGCTCACAGAACGACATGGCTACGA
>JAZRRB010000192.1:0-2159 GCA_045650385.1 Candidatus Scatosoma sp.
TCCGACTTGCCCTCTTTTTTCATGTAAAATTCTTGACAAAATACACAAAGGGGGTGTATAATATAAGAAATAAACAAAAGGAAGTGCTTTTTATGGCAAAAAAACGTGTTAAAAACTTTTTTGGCGAATTTAAGAAGTTCATCACGCGTGGCAACGTGTTGGACATGGCTGTCGGTGTTATTATAGGCGGCGCGTTTACCGCTATCGTAAACGGATTGAGCAATTTTATTTTAAGACCGATTATTAACTGGATTATCGCGCTTATCGTGGGCGAAAGCACTTTGGAAAGCGCCGTAACGTTTTTAGGTGAACCTGCTTATTTGGCGGATGGCACCATAGATTTGGCAAACTCTATCTATATTGATTGGGGTTCGTTTATCAGCGCAATTATTAACTTCCTCTTGATTGCGTTTGTATTGTTCATGATTGTGCGTACGATGAACAGAATTGCAAAAGCGAAAGAAGATGGCTTTGGTGAAGATGCGAAGTCGGTAAGAAAGGAAGTGAAGAAAATCCGTAAAGAAAACGGCGTTTCTTGGAACGACGCATTGGCGATTTATGCAGAGCGCGTAGCGGCAAAGAAAGAAGCGGAAGAAGCGGCGGCAGCGGAAGCAGCAGCAAAAGCGGCGGAAGAAGCGCGTATTGCGGAAGAAAAAGCAATGGCAAATACCAAGCTTTTGGAAGAAATCCGTGATTTGTTAAAGCAAAGCAGATAAAATGATTTGACTTTATCCTTTGAAAAGGATATAATAATGAAAAAGAAAAAAGGCGATGAAAAAGCAGGCGTATTTCATTACGTTTTCAAAAGAGACCGCGCTCGTAGGCTGAAAGGCGTGGGGAAACGGAAAGACGACCATTTCACTTTGGAGCCGTTCTTTTGAGCCTAACAAATAGGGGTAGGAAGAACCGCATAAGCGCGGCGTAACGGCGCAAAATAAGGCGCGAAGAATATTTCGCGTGAACGCAGGTGGTACAGCGGATAGTATTCGCCCTGCACGCTTTATAGGCGTGCAGGGCGTTTTTTATATAGGTAATCATAACTTTGTAAGGAGTATACAATGAAAGAAAAAATCGAAGCGTTGCGGAAAGATATCGAAACCGCAATGGAACAAACGCAAACGGGCAGGGCGTTGTACGAGCTGAAAGTCCGTTTCCAAACGGAGCTGAAAGGCATCATGAGCGGTATGAAAGACTTGGCGAAAGAGGATAGACCGGCTTTTGGTAAAATCGTCAACGAATTTAAGCAAGGCATGGAAGAAAAATTCGAGGAGCGCGCACTCGTTGTACGTAAAATGGAAATGGAAGAAAAATACGCGAAAGAACGTATCGATATTTCTATGCCCGGAAAATCGTATAAAGCAGGCGCGTTGCACCCCATTACGCTTGTAAAGAACGAACTTATCGATATCTTTGCCGGCATGGGCTTTAAGGTGTTTGAGGGGCCGGAAATCGACACGGATTATTATAACTTTACGGCGCTTAACACGCCCAAAGACCACCCTGCAAGAGATATGCAAGATACTTTCTATCTTGCCGAAAATTTGCTTCTTCGTACGCAAACGTCGGCAGGGCAAATCCGCGTAATGGAAAAGGAAAATCCGCCCATTAAAATTCTTTCCCCCGGTAGAGTATTCCGTTCCGACGACGACGCTACCCACTCGCCTATGTTCCACCAAATGGAAGGGCTTGTCGTAGATAAGGGGATAACTCTTTGCGATTTGCAAGGCATGCTTGCGGAATTTGCGAAAAAGATGTTCACCGATTCGACGAAGGTGCGTTTGCGTCCCTCCTATTTCCCGTTTACCGAACCGAGCGTAGAGGTCGATTTAAGCTGTTCGGAATGTGGCGGCAAAGGTTGCCGTCTTTGTAAGGGTACGGGTTGGATAGAGGTGCTTGGTGCAGGCATGGTAAATAGACGCGTACTTGAAAACTGTAACGTCGACCCCGACGAATATACGGGTTTTGCGTTCGGTATGGGTATCGAACGTATTGCTATGCTGAAATACGGCATTAACAATATTAAAACGTTGTTTGAAAACGATACGAGATTTTTAGAACAGTTTGAAGATTAAGGAGAGAAGAGTATGAAAGCACCTTTCAGTTGGTTAAAGGATTACGTAGATATCAATATGACCGCGCAAGAGCTTGCGGAAAAGCTC
>JAZRRB010000193.1:0-2093 GCA_045650385.1 Candidatus Scatosoma sp.
ATCGGTGCTTTTGCTTCTGTTTCCATTTCCATTTTTGATAGAACCTCCTGTGTTTGCGCGTTAGGGGTGCGTGCACCCGTAACAATACCTACCTTTTTAAATCTTTTGATTGTTTTATATTCGAGATCGGCAGCACTCGACAACCGAAACACGTTTTCACAATGCTGTACGCATATATCGTAAAGCTTGTTCGTATTGCTACTATTCAAGCCTCCGATCACCAAGACCGCGTCGCATTGTTGGGCGAGTTCGACCGCTTCATTTTGCCGTCCTATAGTAGTATAGCAAATTGTTTCAAAAATCTCAACTGTTTTTTCGTGTTTATCGTTAAGATTTTTTATAATTTTATCAAATTTTTCCTTTGAATAGGTCGTTTGAGCCACTACGCAACAGTCATTTTGCGGTAAAATTGAAAAATCGTCCGTTTCTGAGGTGAATACGTATGCGTTTTCTTCACACCAACCGTTGAGCCCAATCACCTCGGGATGCGTCGGTTCGCCAACGATAATAATCGTTTTTCCTTTTGCGTACTGTTCACGGATAATTTTTTGCGTTCTTTTTACAAACTCGCACGTGCAATCAACTACTTTGATGTTTCGTCTATTACACTCTTCGTATACCTTTTCCCCTACGCCGTGAGAACGGATAATAAGCGTCGCGTTTTCAGGTACGTTTGACAAATCTTCTATCGTTTGAATTCCGCGATTTGTAATCGATTTTACTACGTCGGGATTATGAATAATTTCCCCGTAAATATACGTATTTTCCGGAGGAACGGACAGCGCCGTATCCACCGCCTTTTTTACGCCGCGGCAAAAACCGCCGCTTTTTGCGACGATAATTTCCATACGTTACTTTTTCTTTTCCTTTTTCTTATTCTTTTTTGTTTGCAAATATTCCGTATGAGCGTGGTACATTTGCAACATATGTTGACGAAGTTTTTCATCCGCTTCGGAAATTTCTTCTTCCGTTAATTTTCTATCGTAATATTCGCTAAGTTCAAACGGCTTATCAATCAAAATATGCGTGCAACGGAAAAATCTCGGTTTGCTATACACGACAATGGGTACAATCGGGGATTTCGTGCGGATCGCCATTACAGCCGCGCCGCCCTTGAACGGTAAGAAGATATCGTCCGTTTTATTGCGTTTTCCTTCAGGAAAGACAACTACTTTTTCTCCGTTTTTCAGGCATTTGAAACAATCGAGAAGTGCGCGAACGTCGTTACCGTCGCGGCTTACGGGAATCGCTTTACAAATTTTAATCAGTCCCCTAACAACGGGAACTTCGGTGAGCGATTTTTTCGGGATATAATGCAAGCCCTCCCAAGTCGTCATCGCCGGATAAGCAATATCGAACATTACACGGTGGTTTGACACGTAAACGCAAGCGCCATCCTTTACCTTTTTTTCTCCGTAAAAACGGCAAGGTTTCAAAATGCGGTAGACCGGTAAAATAATAATGCGCAAAAAGTTCATAAAAGGCATAATATGTCTGCCTTTTTTATTGGCTTTTACCGTAATATCCTTCTTTTTTGTTTGTTTCTTTTTCTTTTGTTTTTCTTCTTTTTCTTCCATAACTTCGCCTTTTAGATTTTCGATTGAATATAGCTTTTAATCGTTGCAATAACTTCCGTAACGTCCATAGCGGAAGTATCCACCACTACTGCGTCTTTTGCGCAAACAAGCGGAGAAAATTCCCTTTCGCTATCCTGTTTATCTCTTGCCACGATTTCCGCGTGTAATTTTTCAAAATCTACATTTTCGCCGCGCGCGAGCAGTTCTTTATACCGTCTTTCCGCACGCACTTTGCTATCCGCCGTAATAAAGAATTTGAATTTTGCATCGGGCAACACCGCCGAGCCAATATCTCTTCCGTCGAGCACGCAAGACATTTTTTTGGCAATTTCTCGTTGCATTTCCACCAATTTCATGCGAATTACGGGGTGCGCGGAAATATTGGAAGCCGCCATAGATACGGCGTTTTCGCGAATTTTTTCCGAAACGTCTTCCTCACCAAGTAACGTACGCTGAGCGCCGTCTTTATATTCCACTTTTACGTCTAATTGCGGTAAAATTTCTTTTACGGCTTCG
>JAZRRB010000194.1:0-2519 GCA_045650385.1 Candidatus Scatosoma sp.
TCCGCCACGTCCTTTTGCGTCATCTCCTCGCCGCCGCTTAAACCAAAGCGCAAACACATGATTTTGCGTTCCCTTTCCGAGAGTTTTTTCAATGCCTCTCGAAGCTGTTCTTTTTCCGCGTTCGCCTCGATATCCCCGTAAACGGCATCCGCCGACGTTCCTAAAACGTCGGAAAGCAGCAGTTCGTTCCCCTCGAAATCGGTATTGAGCGGTTCGTCAAACGACACCTCGCTTTTTAAGCGCGCTGTACGGCGTAAATACATCAAAATTTCGTTTTCGATACACCTTGAAGCGTATGTGGCAAGCTTGATGTTTTTATCCGTCTTAAACGAATTAATCGCTTTAATAAGACCTATCGTCCCAATGGAAATCAAATCGTCGTTATCCACGCCTGTGTTGTCAAATTTTCGGGCAATATATACAACAAGCCGTAAATTATGCTGAATTAAATCGGATTTTGCCTTGTCTCTTTCCGCTTCTTCCCCCTCAAACATTTTATTTAACGTTTCACTCTCTTCTTTAGAAGAGAGTGGCAACGGCAACGCTTCTCCGTTACCGCATACGTAATCCACCGTATTTTTTGCTTCTAAAAAATTGATTTTTTGCAAAAATACTTGCAAAACTTCCATAATCCTCATCGTTTTACACCTCAACGTTCGTTTATTTTGTCCAATACGTTTTCCTCAAAAATACGGGAATTTAACAACAACTTGTACTCTCGCAATACCATATTCCTCGACGGGGAAAAATATACCTCTTTTTCCACCGTTTCCCCTTTTTTTATTTCCATTTTCAGCCGTCCTAGCCTTGTGATGGTGCGCTTTTCTCCGCTTATAGTGGAAAGGGCGATTTCGCCCATCTCTCCACAAGGTATTTTCTCTTTGGCAAAGGCGATTTCCTCCCCCCATAGTTCGTAAAATACGTCGGGGGCAAGAAAACAAACGGGCAAGCCGTTGCACGTCGCCAAATTACCGCTATCGTAAAAACCAAACACCAGCCTGCGTTTCTCTCGATACGCAACCACGCAATCGTATACGTATTTCTCCACCGCCCGCCTTTCATACAATTTTCTAATAAGCAGCAGGGATGCTACCGTCAAAAAGGAAAATACGAGTAAAATCAGTCCTTTTTTCAAATTTTCCCCGAAAATACCGAGGATTGCGCCGCCAAATGTAAAGGTAAACGCAAAGAAAAAAGTACAATTCAACGCATACCTGTCCCACTCTTTTTTATTTTTTATTCGCCCAAACGAGATAAGACAAAGCAATGCCCCCACGGAAAATTTCAATACGTAAGATAACGCAAGCGGCAACCTTAAAAGCGGAAAAACCAAGGCAAAGCTCGCGCCTAAAAGCGCGGAAAGGCATAAGCGCACCCTCTTTATCTTTTGTCGCACCGCAAGCAGCGATAACCACAAAAGCACACTATCGAGCAAGAAATTCCATAAAAACGCATATTCGATATAAACGACCATAAAAAAGCCCCAAGCCCCTCTTTGGGCTTGGGAACAGTATAACAATTATGAAAAAACAAATAAAACACTCTTTTGTCGAAAGAGTGTTTTTATCGTCAAAACGCGTTTTTGTAATATTCGATTTGTAGCGTAGCCGATACTTCCGCAACGTCAAAGCGAGCGTTGACTTCTTCTCCCTTTTGCAAGCCGTAGTATTGCGCTATTTTATAATAGCGTTCTTGCTTGGTTTTTCCTACCGCCTCCGCGCCGCTACCAAATTTCTCGGAAGAACGGGTTTTCACCTCGATAAACACCACTTCGTCCTTATCTTCGGCAATCAAATCCGCCTCGCCAAACGGCGTTTTTAGGTTACGGTGTACAATCTTCATCCCCAAGTTTTTGAGATATTTCTCCACCGCCCTTTCGCCTTTTTTGCCTAAAACTTTTTTGTAAACGTCCTGCGGTGAATTGGACATAATCCATGCTCCTTTATCCCTTGAATATGCGCCGCCGTACCATACCCCTTATTCTTCTCAAATGCGTAATGGGGGTATTCTTTGGCAAACTCGTCCATCAGTTTATCTCGATACACTTTGGCAATAATACTCGCCGCGCCAATCGAATAGGAAAGCGCGTCGCCGTGAATCACACTGCGTTGTTTATGTGCAATATCTATCGTCATATTGCCGTCAGTGAGCACCGTTTCAGGGGTAATGGCAAGCGTTTCAATCGCCTTTTTCATACCCAATTTCGTCGCTTCCAAAATATTGATTTCGTCAATCGTCTTTTCGTCAACTTCGATAATCGTATAGCAAAGCGCCTTTTGTTTGATTTCTTCCGCGAGTTGTTCTCGTTTCTTTTCCGAGAGTTTTTTGCTATCATCCACACCGATAACGAGGTTTTCTTCGTCAAGCGGCATAATTACTGCCGCGCAAACGACGGGCCCAGCCAAAGGGCCTCTCCCCACTTCGTCTACCCCCGCGATATATTTTACGCCCTGCGAGAGAAGTGCGCGTTCAAGTCGGATCGTAGCCATGTCGTTCTGTGTGCCAAGGAGTGGTTATCA
>JAZRRB010000195.1:0-6526 GCA_045650385.1 Candidatus Scatosoma sp.
ATAGCCTGAGAAATCCTGCTAATTATAACGCCGAACCGTTAAAGCTGTTTGATTTTAGTAATCAAGAGAGCTTGTTTGCCAATTATAAGGAAGTTTTTGATTACGAAGTTCGTAAAACGATTTTGGTAAACGGCAAACGTACTTCGGTTACGCTTAACGTTCTTACAATGCTGAAAAATTCGGGGCTGCAAATCTTGTTCTCCGTGCTTGGCGGTTTAATATTTCCGCCTGCGGTTGGATATGTGGTTGCAAAATATAATTTTAAGCTGAAAGGTGTAATCGTAACCACCGTTATTATGACGATGTGCATTCCTATGATTGGTACGACGGCTTCCACTTTGAAATTTTATGATAAGTTGAATATGATCAATACTTGGTGGCCTGTGATTTTAGGTTCGTCAGGTGGACTTGGATTCGGGGTATTGTTGTACGGCAATTATTTCGGGGCAATGCCTTGGGAATACGTAGAATCCGCAAAGTTGGACGGCGCAGGTAATTTAAGGGCGTACCTGTCCATTATGTTGCCGCAAGCCACGCCGATTTTACTTGCGCAATCGGTAATGACATTAATCGGTGCGTGGAACGATTATACGACGAGCTTTATGTATATGCCGAATATGCCTACGCTTGCGTATGGTATTAACGGGCTGTCCGAACATTACAGCAATGCAAAACCGATTGCATTTGCGGCGTTATTTATGATGTCTATGGTGACGCTTGTATTGTATGGATGCTTTAGTGAAACGATTATGAGCAGTTTCTCTGCAGGAGGATTAAAAGGATGAAAAAGAAAAGGATATTTGCATTGGCAAGTTGTTTTATATTAGCGGTTGGGGCTTGTGGATGTAATTTTGGTGGCGGAAACGCTTCGGATACCATTCCCGATACGACGCTTGTCGATTACGAATCGTATAAAGGGAAACAGAATATTACACTGACCGCTTGGGATTTTCCTCAGCTTGAATATTTGGATGGCGTTGGATATGATACGCCGAGGAATAATGCAATTATTCAAGATATTGTAGCGGCGCATTTCGACGTTTTGAATTTGACGGGTACGCATAGTTTATATATCAATACTGCGGAAAATATTCAGCTTACCAAAGAACAAATTGCGCTTTGCAATCAAAATGGTTTAAAGTCGGTTGTGTTCGGTTCGAATACCGGGCTTGATAACGAAAATATTTTGTTTACGGATAACTATCCCGATTTTTCTGATTGCGAAGGCTTTTACGGTTTTATGCCCTGGGATGAACCCAACGTTGCAAATATGAATAAGCTGGGGCTTTATGCAGAACAATTCAATGAAATATATAGGGGTACGGATGCAATTTATCACGTTAACCTTTTGCCTTCTTATGCAGCTCCCTTCACGAGCGGTGGTTACGATGATTATATGACGACGTACGGCGAAGAAGTGTTAAGCAAGGTGGAAGGCGAAAAATGGATGATGGTTGACAGTTATCCTATCAATCCCGACGGAACGCTTTTCTTAAATTTCCTTTATGACTTGATTGCATTAAAAACGTATTCTATCAAATATGACGCGAAATCGCAAATGTCTTTGATGTCGACGGCAACTGGTCCAAACCTTCGCTCACCGATAAAAGAGGAAATTTATACGCAAGCGTATGCCGCTTTGGCGATGGGTATGGACGGGATTGCTTGGTACACGTATTCTACTCCGCGTGAACCGCATATTCCCGATGGTAGTGCGCCTGTAAAAAACGACGGTACGAAAACTGAGCATTACGACGACTTGAAAGAAGTAAATGCTACGTTAAAATCGTTTGGACACGCTTATCAATGTTTTGACTGGCAAGGCGTTATGTTCCATTCCAGTAAGCAAACGTCTGCGATGAATTTTGTAAAACGCAATACCATCGTAAACGAGTGGGTTTTGACGGCTGAAGATACAAAATCTCTTGAATCTGTGGACGGGGAAGGCGATTTTATCATCGGTGTGATGAAAGATGAGTTGGGCAACGACGGGTTTATGGTAACCAATTACAGCGATAAGAAAAACAGCGCGAGTGCTACGGTAGAATTTACCTTCAGCAATATGAATTATTTGCGCGTATATAAAAATGGCGAGATAGAGGATTTGCCTATCGTTGACAACAAAATTACGCTCCCGTTAAATTACGGCGAAGGCGCGTTGGTAATCCCTTACTACAAAAACTAAAATAGGATATAGGAGGACGTTATGAAAAAGAAAACAAAAATCCTTTCTTTGATACTGGCTGGTATTTTGGCTTGCGGTGTAACGGGTTCCGTTATTGGAATTGGCGTTGCACAGGCAGGGCAACGAGCAAGTATTAAAAAAGAAGAATTGACCATTTCTTCCTTGACGGATGGGGCAACGGTGGCTTTGCTTGATGGCGAAATTTATGAATTCGCTACTACCTATAAAGAGAAAGGCGATGCAAGAAAATGGGCGGTTGGCGAAAATTATTCGGGCGATCGCTACGCACCGAAGAAGGCGAAGATTACGTGGAAAAACAAGGGCGAGCCGGCGGCGTATTATACGCTTAGCCTCGGTTTGAAAAAAGACCTTTCCGATGCAAAAGATTACATTACGTTAAATACGGAAGTTGATGTGGAAAATCTTTTGGTTGCGAAAAAGTATTATTATCAAATCACCGCACATTACGATGAAGATACGGTTGTTAAATCGATTGTATTTAGCTTTGATACAGCGGATTTGCCTCGTACGGTATGGATTGAAGGTGTTAGCAACACGCGTGATTTAGGCGGAAGAAAAACGGTTGACGGGAATTATCGAGTAAAGCAGGGTATGATTTATCGCGGCGGTAACATCGACGGTATTACAGAAAACGGCAAACACGTATTCTTGAACGTGCTTGGTATCAAAACAGACCTTGATCTTCGCGGTAATGATGTTGGCATAACCGTTTCGCCTGCAGGTGAAAGTGTGAACTTTATCAAAGTGCAAGCGCCTTTCTATTACGGACATCCTTCGGATATAACATCGCCTGATTTTAAGGAAGCGTTGACGACGGAAATCAGAACATTTGCAAATCCCGATAACTACCCTGTGTATTTGCATTGCAACTTAGGTCGTGATAGAGCGGGTACGCTTTCCTACTTAATCAACGCATTGCTTGGCGTGGGTGAGCAGGATTTGTTCCGTGATTTTGAAACGTCTTTCTTCTCCAGACACGGCTTTGTTGATGCTGCGCAAGGGCAGGGTACTGTGCTTGAGCTTGTCAGCAGCTTGATGGCGCTTCATAATTATCTTACGAGTTATGGCGGCGGTACGCTTGCGCAAAACACGGAAGCGTTCTGCATCAATCATCTTGGAATTACAAAGGCGGAAATCGATTCGATCCGTAACATTATGTTAGAGGAGGTAGGTGCATGAAAAAGTTAAGAACCTTATTTTTAGCGGCAATCTGTTCTTTGTGTATGGTTTTAGGCTTTGCGTTTTTGCCTAATACTATTGAAACGAACACGGCAAATGCGGATGTTCTTCCTACATATACGGACAGAGAACTTTCTGCGTATAACATTGTTGACTTGACGACGATTGCAAAAGAGGATCCTTATGAAGTGAAGAATGGGGAATCGTATGATAAATCGTATCCTGAAATGGCAGGGAACACGTCTTATTCGGTTGTGTTTAAGTTCACGATGACGCACGCGGATATGGAACCTGCTGAAAAGATAGTCGTTTTGAGGTCATATTATGGCGCGTATGGTTATCGTTTCTACTTTGATACGTTGCGTATCGGTGTGCTTGACAACTGGGCGATGACGACGGTTGCCGAACCCATCGATTTAATTCAAGCAGGTCAAACCTATAACGTAGAATTCGGCGCGGTCAATTTGAAAGACAGTAACAATGTGTGGCTCTATATCAAGATTGACGGTGAATTGGTACAAAGTGTTGTAACCACGCAAGAAGATACCACTTACAACAACCGCAGAATGACGATTTCTACAAGCTCGGCAACAGGCTTTACTCTCGGTATGCCCAAAGCGGATGAATCCGAAGTTGGGAATAGCGAATTTGAGTACCCGTATTCGTTTGATGGGTCGCATTATACCTATTATAGCGCAACGGAAATCGTGGAATATACTGCGGAGCAGGCAGCTGCTTTGGGTATCCCAGAAGGCTATGAGGGGAACGTACTTGCGGTAAATCACACCGAGGCTTCTCGTGGTGTCGTATTTGATTTTTCGGGGAAGAAAATTCCAAGCGACAAGGTTAAGGGTATTACGTTCCGTGTATATGTCAATGCGCAAAACGATTCTACGGGTTATCCTGCCGTTCGTATTTACAATAAAGATACCGCTTCTTTGTTGAGTGAAGACGTAAGCGCAAGATTGGGGAGCTGGATTACAATCACATTCCCGATGCAACATATTGATTATATTTCAGTGGATGGTTATTTAAGTTCGTTAGAGCTCAGCGTTCGTTCCAAAACAACGCAGGTAGATACCGTTAAGTTCTATGTCGACAGCGTAGATGTTGAAGTTGAAGGTGGCAATGAACCTGAAACTCCTGGGTTGCCGAATTATACAGATAGCGAGCTTTCTGTGTATGACGTTATCAGCACGAATACCTTGTTTGAGGAAGAAAGCGTTTCGATAGTAAATGGAAATGCGCCTAACATTGTTTATGCAGTATCGGAGCAAAACACGACCTATTCGGTGGTGTATAAGTTTACGATGATGCATGCGGATATGGAAGGCGCGGAAAAGATTGCGGTACTTCGTTCGTACGGTGGTGCGTATGGGTTTAGATTCTATTTTGATACCTTGCGTATCGGCGTGCTTGACAATTGGGCGATGACGACGATTGCAGAGCCTATCGATTTGATTGAAGCAGGTCAAACCTACGATGTAGAATTTGGTGCAATCAACCTGAAGAATAGTAACAAAGTATGGCTCTTTATCAAGATTGATGGTGAGCTTGTGCAAAGCGTAGTAACCACGCAAGAAGATACCACCTATAACAATCGAATGGTGTCCATTTCGACGAGCTCTGCAACGGGCTTTACGCTTGGTATGCCTGATGATATGAACGAACTTGCGCCTACCCCCGTAGATCCTGCGGACAGCGCTTTTGAGTTTGTTTATTCGATAAACGGATCGGAATACAGCAAATACGGTGCAACGGAAGTATTGGAATATACGGCGGAAGATGCGGCGAAGTTGGGTATTCCAGCAGGCAATGAGGGTAACGTACTTGTTGTAAACAATTCGATTGGCAATAGAGGCGTTGTGCTTGATTTTTCGTCTTTGGGGCTCCGGGAGGCGTTTATCGCAGGAATTTCCTTCCGCGTGTATATCAGTACGCCGAATGAAACGAACGCGAATTATCCTTGCCTCCGTGTGTACACGCGAGGTGGCACGAACTTGATTAGCGAAGTAATGACCGAAAGGCAGAATGCTTGGACGACCGTTACACTTTCTAAGAGCAAGATTGCAAACCTTTGCGTAAACGGTGTTTTGGATACCTTGGAACTTTGCCTTCGTACGAATGATACCGTAGCTACGGATGTAAAATTCTACATTGACGAGGTAGAAGTTATCGTTGAAGTTCCTTCTTATGAAGATAGTGAGCTTTCGGTATATGACGTTATCAGCACGAACACCTTGTTTGAGGAAGAAAGCGTGACGATAGTAAGCGGAAACGCACCTTACGTTGCATACGGTGTTTCTGCTGAAAACAATACTTATTCGGTTGTATATAAATTCACGATGACGCATGCGGATATGGAAGGTGCGGAAAAAATCGTGGTGCTTCGTTCCTATGCAGGTGCGTACGGATATAGATTCTATTTGGATAACCTTCGCATTGGCGTTTTAAACAACTGGGCAATGACGACGGTAGCAGAACCATTTGATATGATTCGTGCAGGCGAAACGTACGACGTTGAGTTTGGTGCAATCAACTTGAAGGATAGCACGCAGGTTTGGTTGTTTATTAAAATTAACGGAGAGCTTGTTCAAAGCGTGGTTTGCGAGCAATTCGATGCTACCTACAACAACCGTGCGGTGACCATTTCGACAAGTTCGGCAACGGGCTTTGTCTTGGGTACGCCTGATGATATGAAAGAGCTTGCTCCTACCCCCGTAGATCCTTCGGACAGTGCTTTTGAGTTTATTTACTCGATAAATGGCTCGGAGTACAGCAAATACGGTGCAACGGAAGTGTTGGAATATACGGCGGAAGATGCAACAAAGTTGGGTATTCCAGCAGGCAATGAGGGTAACGTACTTGTTGTAAACAATTCGATTGGCAATAGAGGCGTTGTGCTTGATTTCTCGTCTTTGGGAATTGAAGAAAGCGTTATTGCAGGCATCTCCTTCCGTGTGTATATCAGCACGCCGAATGAAACGAACGCGAATTATCCTTACCTTCGCGTATACACGCAAGGTGGCACGAACTTGATTAGCGAAGTAATGACCGAAAGGCAGAATGCTTGGACGACCGTTACACTTTCTAAGAGCAAGATTGCAAACCTTTGCGTAAACGGTGTTTTGGATACCTTGG
>JAZRRB010000196.1:0-1881 GCA_045650385.1 Candidatus Scatosoma sp.
GTACTCTTTTTGAACGATTTGCCGGATATTTATTGATGTGAATTAAATAAACCAAAGAAACACCAAAGCGGAGAAATACTTTGCGGAGGTGTTTTTTTATGCGAAAAATAGCGGTATTTTTCGGTGGAAAATCGTGTGAGAACGAGATTTCCATATTGACGGGCGTGTTCGTACTCAATTTACTCGATAGGACGAAATATGCGGTGTATCCCGTTTATATTCATACGGACGGGAACATGTATACGTCCTCGAATATGACCGATTTGGAAGCGTTTCGAGGGCAAGACGTTTCACATTTTCAACGGATTTTCTTCGAAGAGGGTAGCATGTACGCGTTGAACAAAAGAAAAATGCGGATAAAACGGATTGCAAAAATCGATTGCGCGCTAAATTGTTGTCATGGCGGTTTAGGGGAGGGCGGCGGATTGTCCGCGCTTATGGCATGGAATAACGTGCCCTTTGCTTCGCCTGATTTGACGGCGTCGGGCGTGTTTATGGATAAATGCACGACAAAACTCTTTCTTCGCGCACTCGGCGTGCCCATGCTCGATTATATTCGTGTAAACGAGGCGGATTATCAAAAGCGCGGTACATTTTTATTAAAGAGTATTGAAAGCCGTTTCAGATATCCCGTAGTGATAAAACCTTCGCATTTGGGTTCGTCTATCGGGATAGCGGTTGCCGAAAACGAGGAGGAGGCAAAACGCGCCATTGAGCAGGCTTTTACGTTGGACGATAGGGTAATAGTCGAAAAATATTTGCAAAATAAAAAGGACGTCAATTGCGCGGCGTATTTATTAAACGGTGAGATTTTTCTTTCCGAACCGGAAGAGGCGTTTGGCGAAGGAGTGTACTCGTTTGAAGATAAATACGTAAAACGTAGTGAAAATGCACTCGTTACCCCTAAGACGGGGCGAGGGAAAGCGGTGACGGGAGAACTTCGGGATAAGATACGGGCTTATACGAAAACGGTGTATAAGCGTATGGATTTGAAAGGCGTGGTGCGTATGGATTTCCTTGTTAGCGAAGGAAAGGCGTATTTGTGCGAGGTGAATACCGTACCGGGTTCGCTTGCTTATTACTTGTTTTGCGAACGTATTTCCGACGCGCGTACTTTTTTTGGGGATTTGATAGAAGAAGCGCTTAGAAACGGTGAAAAAGCGGAAAAGAATTTGCCGAGGACGGGGATACTACGCACGGTACGTTTGAATAGAAAATGAAAGGTGCGGGGAATATTTTCCCCGTTTTCTATTGACAAAAGGCAAAAATGGATATATAATAAGGCAAATGAAAAAAAAGGATTGGAATATGAAAAAGTATTATATCGGTATCGACCTTGGCGGTACGTTTATCAAGGGCGGTATCGTAACGGCGGACGGCGAGATTATTGCCGCGGATAAAACGCCAACCGAAAGTGAATTGGGCGGTGGCAGGGTTGCGACGAATATCGCAACGCTTGCGGAAAAGTTGCTTGTAAAAACAGGGGTTTCGAAAGCGGACGTCATCGGGCTTGGTATCGGTTCCCCCGGGATGATAGACAGTAAAAAAGGCGAAGTCGTCTTTTCGGGAAATTTGCATTGGACGCATTTTCCTATCGCGGAAGAAACGGCAAAGCGGATAGGCTTGCCTGTCAAACTTGCCAACGACGCCAACGTAGCGGCGCTAGGGGAAACGAAATTCGGTTGCGGAAAGGATTATGAGAATACCATTTTAATCACGCTCGGCACAGGCGTTGGCGGTGGGATTGTCTTAGAGGGAAAACTGTTCGAGGGTTACCGCTCGGCAGGGGCGGAACTTGGGCATGCGGTACTCATGGTCGGGGGTGAACAATGCACTTGCGGAAGAAAGGGCTGTTTTGAGGCGTACGCTTCGGCAACGGCG
>JAZRRB010000197.1:0-1648 GCA_045650385.1 Candidatus Scatosoma sp.
ACCGTCGCTACGCTCGTATCCGACGAGGACCAAGTTACACCTGCCTTGTCGGCTGTCAACGTGAATTTTTCGTAACGGTCGAGCGTTTTCGAAACTTCACTTAACGTGATTTCTCCAGATTCCGGCGTTTCATCGTCCGGGTTGTCATCACCAGGTTGTTCGTTACCGCCCGCAGGGGGATTGTTAATACCGCTATCGGTATCGTCATTTCCGCAACCTGCGTTGCACGCAACGTTTAATAACATTGACGAGCCTAAAATTGCCAGCGCCGTTATTAACCCTCTGAGTTTTTTGTTCATATATATTTCCTCCTTTTAATCTTTCAATTTTGAATTCCCCATTTCGACAATACGTCGTCTACTTTCGTTAAAGGGACTGTCGCCGCTAACGACATTCCGCTAACATGCAAGTCTTTCGCGCATTGCGTTTTGAGTTCCAACAGTTCTTCTTCCGTATAATCGTCCGCGTACATCGAAATGAGTAAATACCGAAACGCAATACTTTCATACGAGATATGCTCGCACAGTTGTTTATAAAGCGTGGGATTTTCCGCCTTATGGAGTTCTACGTCTTTTTTCGCTTGCTCCGTCAAGGCTAACCATTTTTCCACTTTATCTTTCGGCCAAAATTTTTGTTGCAATGCGTTTGCGTAGACTGAACGCCAGCCGTTATAACCCAGCTCACCAGATTGGTATTTCGCCCAATCTCGCCAGCCTTCGTACGCTTGGCGCATTGCGGGCGCGCCTTCCATAAAGTACCCGTTAAAGAATTCGTCCGTCAACGCTTTTACGTCCGCGTTTACGTCCCATTCTAATTTCGAGTGCAGCCAGTTCTTGAATACCCCAAAACCCGTCGGCGTGCCTTCCTGAATCCATTGGTCTTGAATCATAACGTATTTCGTTTTTTCGTTTTTTGCGAATTTCAACGCATCTTGAACCGCATCGATACTGTAATACGGCGTTAAGAAATGTGCAAAATTGGTGCTGTACGACCAAAAGTAAATTTCTTTACTCAACGCGCCCCAACCACGCATATTTTTACCGATAACCGTATTCGCCGTGTTACTATCGTGTAAATTTGCCGTATAGTCGCCGTTCGTTTCCGCGAAATAGACGGCTACGTGCGGATTGCATACCAATCCGTCTATCGGTAAATACGTATCCTTGCGTTTGTTATACTTCACGGGTGCGGCGTTCGTAGCGTGGTACGCAAAAAACAAGATTCGAAAATCTCTTGCGTACGGTTTGCCTGCTTCCGTTTCCATCCACGCGCTTACCCGTTCCGCAACGTCGTTACAGAATTTGACGATGACCGCAGAAACGACTCCGTATTTCTTCTTCTCCGCCAGACAGGCTTTACATTGACAACTGTCTTGATTGTCCTGAATAGACACGCTGATATGCCGACGGTTTTTGTATTGTTCCATAGAGAAAAGTTCTATGATTCTTCCCGCGACGATATCTAACATTTCGTTACGCTTTTCCACGTTACCACGCGCCGTGTAACACAGCTGCGTGCCGTGAGGATAAGCAAAGTATTCCGGATTTTCCACTTGGTATTTTTCAGGGGACAAGTATGCAAGGGAATTGTGCCATTGCAAATTGTCTACGGGAATTATCCAAGAACGGTCTTCCGTCCAACGCATACG
>JAZRRB010000198.1:0-6496 GCA_045650385.1 Candidatus Scatosoma sp.
GCACCCATCTGCTGATACAGCGGTGCCAACTTACTGGCGCCGTGGCCGTAGGCGTTTGCCTTTACTACGGCGCAAATGGGTTTCTTCGTCCAAGACAAAAAAGCTTTCGCGTTGCACTTTATATTCTCTAAATCAATCTTCGCTATCACTTTTCGCATTTTCTATTTTATGCCTGCATAAAACAGAATTTGCTCTTTTTATCAATCTTCTTTATAAATGATACGGTGACAGTTATCACACTCGATACCGCCGCCCAAACGGCTTTGCGCGGCAATCGGCGGTTCCATACCGCAGAACCAACACCGACCGTGGTTGAGCGCCCCGACAATGGGGAACATTTTCTCCTTGCGTTTCGCTTGATATTTGGCGAGCATTTCCGCAGGAATATCCTTGCTAACCGATTTTAATTGTTTCTCGATTTCCATGCGTTCGTCCGCTTTGGATTCTTTTAATTCTTTATACTTATTCGCCGCGTCTTCGTATTGCTTTTGCGCGGAGATAACTTGTTTTTTCAATTTTTGGTATTCTTCGTCCGTCGCTTTGATATTCGCCGTCAACGCATTGATATCCGCGCGAATTTTTTTCAATTGTTCGAAGATTTTTTGCGCTTCTTTCTTATAAAACCCGATATCCGCGCCGCCCTTTACCATTTCTTCAAGGTTATCAAATTCCCCCAAAGTAGCTTCTACCTGCGCGTACTTCGTGGCAAGCGAATCCGCTTCTGCGCGCAACGCTTGCGCCTTCACTTCCAACGAATCCAATTTTTCAGGCGCGCTTTTCAAAAACTTTTGCAACTTTACGTACGTTTTTCTTTCTTCGCTTTCCCCCAAAACTTTCTCCAGTTCGTAAAGTTTTGCGTCCGCCGTTTGGTAGTTCAAAATAGCTTGTAATTGTGACATATATAACTCCTCCCGTCAAAGCAGTATTGTATCCGTGTGATATATGCACGGAATATCGAGCTGTTGACGGATTTTTTTATAATATTTTTCAAAACCGTAATTTTCCGAAGCGTAATGCGGCAATATCACCACCGCAAGTCCGCTTTCTATCGCAAGCGCAATCAAATGATGCTTAAAATCGGACGAAATGATAACGTCCGCGCCTTGCGCCTTTGCAAACGCAATCGAACCCTCGTCCACGCCTGCACCGCAAAAACTCGCCACGCGAGTAATTTTCTTATCCTCTTCCCCATAAACGAGGATACGTTTCGTGGAAAATTCTTTTTCCACTTCCACAGCCAAAGCTTGCAACGTGCTTGTTTGCACGTCGTACGCCCTGCCGTAACCGCCAAGGGAAAGCGGGTGCATGATTTGTTCGTTTTTAAGTATCTTTGTGCTTATCGCTTTGCAAATACCTGCCTGCAAACACTCGTCCACGCCTTCTTTTGCGCCGTCTAAATTAAGGTGCATGGCAATCACCGAAATGCCGTTTCGTATGCAGCTTATCACCTTTTTCCCAAGCGCGTCGTCTACGCGGATATCCCCGATTTTACCGTAAATAGCAGGGTGGTGCGTAACAATCAAATTACACCCCTCTTGCATCGCTTTTTCTATCGCGGCGGAAGATAAATCCAACGAGAACAAAACCCCTTTTATTTCTTCACCGCAATCGATAAGTACACCGCTGTTATCGTACGCGCCGTATTTTTCGCAATACTCCTCGCTCAAACTCTTTGGTGCTATCGCGTTCGCCACCGCGTAAATTTCACTTAATTTCACCTGACAAAACCCCTTGCAATCTTTGTTTTTTCTCGTCGAGTTGTAAGCGGCTTTCCGCTTGTAACGACGGCTGTAAAAGATATCTTTCCGTGTTGGATAATTGCTTTTTCAACCGTTTCACAAACGCCTCGCCCATTACAGATAAATTCTCTTTCCCGAACTCGTATTCCGCATCCGTATACGTTTGTTTTTCTCCCGATTTTGCGCGCCGCCCAACGAGTACGTCATAAAATTTTCCGTCCTCAAACGTATAATCACGTTCGATAAACTCGCCGTTTTCTATCAAATAACGACGTAATTTTTCACTGTCGTGCATCGGTTGGAATACAAAATTTTCAGGCAAAAACCCGTATTTTTGGTTCGATAAAATACTGACGATTTCGCTGCCGCCCATACCGGCAATCAACACCGTTTGCGTATCCTTTGACACACCGTAAAACCCGTCCCCAAGCACGCCTTGGGCCTTGCCCTGCCGCACGAAGGGCGCAAGCAATTTTTCCGCCTTTGCCAAACTGCCTTTGCTCACGTCCGAAAAAATAACGTTCTCACATAAGCCGTTTTTCAAAACGTACTCGCTACAATATCCGTGGTCGCAGCCCACGTCCGCAAAAGACGTACATTTTTTAAGATGCGAACAAAGCGTATCTATCCGTTTGCCGTATCCCATTATTCCAAATAATCTTTGAGTTTCTTACTACGCGAGGGATGACGGAGCTTTCTAAGCGCCTTTGCCTCGATTTGACGGATACGTTCACGGGTAACGTTGAACACTCTGCCCACTTCTTCCAACGTTCTCGATTTCCCATCGTCAATGCCATAGCGAAGTCGCAATACCTTTTGTTCTCTCGGCGTAAGCGTATCAAGTACGTTCAAAAGCTGTTCTTTGAGCATGGTACACGCCACCGAGTCGCTAGGCGTCGTCGTCTTTTCGTCCTCGATAAAATCGCCAAGGTGGCTGTCTTCCTCTTCGCCGATAGGCGTTTCAAGGGACACGGGGTCTTGCGCAATTTTAATAATTTCATGCACTCTGTCTTCCGTTACGCCCATCTTTTCCGCAATTTCCGCAGGCGTGGGTTCTCTGCCCAATTCTTGGAGCAACAGTCTTTGCACTCTCGTCAGTTTGTTAATCGTTTCTACCATGTGCACGGGAATACGAATCGTACGTGCTTGGTCAGCGATAGCACGCGTAATCGATTGACGAATCCACCACGTTGCATACGTAGAGAATTTGAAACCCTTTTGATAATCGAATTTCTCTACCGCTTTCATAAGCCCCAAGTTGCCTTCTTGAATCAAATCCAAAAAGAGCATACCGCGCCCCACGTAACGTTTTGCGATGGAAACAACCAAACGCAAGTTTGCTTCCGAAAGACGTTTTTTCGCCGCCTCGTCGTTTTCTTGCATACGCTTTGCCAAATCCACTTCCTCTTCCGCGGAAAGAAGCGGCACTCTACCGATGTCTTTAAGATACATCTTTACAGGATCGTCTAAGCCGATATCGGAAAGCGCCTGTTCGAAAAGTTCTTGATCGCGCTTATCTTCGTCGACGATTTGAATCCCTGCGTCCCCAAGCGCTTTATAAATAAAATCGATTTGCGTGGGGTTGATATCGTGCTTTTCCGTGATATCGCAAAGTTGGTTGGTCGTAATGTTCCCTTTTTTGCCGTATGCGGCAATCATGCCTTCTACAATTTCGCCAAGTTGTTGTTCGGATATATTCACCCTTTTATCCTCCGTTTATATCAAAACGGTTGCCCGTTTTTTCTTTTTTTTATTTTCTTTTTAATTGATTTCTTTGTTTCATTTTTTCAGACAGCTTTTGCGCAATCGCCTTGCGCTTTTCTTCGTCCGTCTCCGCGCCGTATTCTACGTTGAGCCTTGCAATCTCTTTTTCAATACTCGCCTTTTCAATCGATTTCACGCTGTCCTCGAAAAACCGTTTCGCCACGTCGCCTGAAAGTTTATCCTCGTAATTCAAATCGAGAATTTGATTGAATTCCGTACTGTTCTCTTCCAAAAGTTCGAAAAGTTCGCTAGGACGGATACGTTCGCCGTTTTGTTCCCTTTCTACGATATACTGCGCCACGATGATATGCGTTTCTTCTGAAAGGGGTAATTTTTGCACGTCGTATTCCTTTGCGTACGGCTGCGAGAACAACTTTGCCGCCAAGACAAACCGAATCGCTTTCGTAAGTTTATCCGCAGCCAAATCCGTTTCCGATATCTTTTCGCCGCCACCGACTATCTCCAACTGTTTTACGCCGCTTTGCAAATCCCGTTCAAGTGCATGATAGGAAACGCCCGTCTTTTCCCGAAGCTTTTTCAATAGCTCTTCTTTCACCGCTTCGCTTTCCACCGCCGAAACGACTTGCAATGCGTCCGCGATAAAACGGCGTTTGTCTTCCGTCTTGGAAATATCGTACTTCTTTTCCAACGCATGGATTTTATAATCGACAAGCGGCAATGCCGCGTCCAAACATTTTTGATACGCCGCCGCGCCTTGCTTTACTACGTCGTCGGGATCCAGCCCGTCGGGCATAGGCACAACGCGTACGTTCAGCGCTTCGTCTTTCAAAATCTCCAACCCGCGCAAATCGGCGTTTTGCCCTGCGAAATCCCCGTCGTAACTAATCAATACGTTATCTGAATACCGCTTTACAAGCCTTGCCTGTTCGGTGGTGAGCGAAGTGCCCATAGACGCCACTACGTTTTCAAAACCTGCCTGATAAAGGGAAATGGTATCCATATACCCCTCTACCATAATCACCTCTTTAATCGGCTGTTTTCGTTTTAGCTTTTTCAATAGGTTGATATTATACAGCGTTTTGCGTTTATTGAACAGCAACGTTTCGCGCGTGTTTTTATATTTTGCAAAATCGGATTTTTCGAGAAGTCTACCCCCGAACGCCACCACTTCGTCAAAGGCGTTGATAATGGGAAAAATCAAACGTCCTGCCTCGAAATCGACAAGCTTGCCGTTTTTCGTTTCTCCCAAAGCACCGCTATCGATTAAATCTTGCCGCGAATATCCCTTGCCTGCCAAATAATCGGGGAGCGAGAAAAAGTCCAGCGAGGCACCCAATCCGAATTTCTTCACCGTCGTAGGCGAAAGCTTACGGTTGGCAATATACTGCAAGTGCGCTTCCGCACGGGAATCACCGCTATATAAATTGCTCAAATAAAACCTTGCACAGTCAAGCATAATCGCCGCCATCGTGTCCCGTTTCTTCTTCATTTCGATGGCTTTTTCCGTATCGAAATTTGTTTCAGGCACGGTCATTTTCGCTCTTGCCGCCAAAATGCGTACGGCACCCATAAAGTCCGTCGATTCGATTTCCTGCACGAAACGGACGACGTCACCCGACACGCCGCAACCAAAGCAATGGTAAAACTGTTCCGCTTGGTTGACGGCAAACGAGGGCGTTCGTTCGTGATGAAACGGACAACACGCCCAATGCGTGCCGCCCTTTCTATCGAGCGCGACGTAACCGCCGATGACTTCGACGATGTCGTTCTTTTGTTTGAGTTCCTGCATGAAGCGAGGATCAAACCCTTTGCTCACGTAACGATACCCCCTAATGAAAATGTCGACGGAATAAACAAGTTTTCAAATACGCTGATGGCGTACCTATCCGTCATACCCGATAAATAATCGCATACCACCCGTTCTTTGCCGTCCTTGTCCAAAAGGCGCAAATACGCTTGCGGTAACTTTTCTATGTGATTCATGAAATAATTAAACATTTGCGTTAACATACGCTCTGAACGTTCTTGAATAGAAACGTTGGCAAGTTCGTACACTCTTTGGAACATAAACGAACGCAATTCGTTAATTGCCGCCATCATTTCTTCCGACATGCGCACGTACGGTTTGCCGTAAGAGGTGGCATAAATATCGCTGATTGCCGTATTGATACGCGTTTTCGTCGCGTCCCCTAAAAGTGCCACCGCGTTTTTCGGTAAATCTTCCACCTTCAATATCCCTGCGCGAATCGCATCCTCAATGTCGTGATTGATATATGCAATTCTATCGGCGAGCGATACGGCTTGTCCTTCCAAAGTTGCCGGTTTTCCCGAACTTTTATGGTTCAATATGCCGTCCAAAACTTCCGCAGTCAAGTTCAATCCTTTGCCCTGCTTTTCAATACACCTCACAACGCGTACCGATTGTTCGTTATGATAAAAACCGTCCGTGGCGAGTTTTGCAAGCACTCTTTCCCCCACGTGTCCAAAAGGGGTATGACCCAAATCGTGACCAAGGGCGATTGCCTCAGCCAAATCCTCATTAAGCCTTAACGAACGGGCAAGCGAACGCGCAATTTGCGAAACGTCGAGTGTGTGTGTCAAACGGGTAATGTAATGATCCCCCTCGGGCGCAAAAAACACCTGCGTTTTGTTTTTCAAACGTTTGAACGAGTTACTGTAAATGATACGATCTCTATCCCGTTGAAAATCTGTACGGAAATTGCAACGCGCTTCCTCCTTCTCCCTGCCTTTCGTCTGCGACGATTTTTGGGCGTAAGGAGACAAAAACGTTTCTTCTTGCGCACAAATGCGTTCCCTTACCGTTTCATACGTCGTTCCGTCCATAGCTTTCCCCTTTTTTGTTTTTCCGTTTTCATATTATATATTCGACAAAAAAACGTGATTTCCTTTTTTTCTATGAAAAAAAAGAAGATTTTTTTGTTTTCTTCAAAAAAATTCACCTTTTTACCATAAAAACAGAGAGCAGACGTAACATTGTCTACTCCCTTTACTCTTTTGGTTTATGAATTACT
>JAZRRB010000199.1:0-3468 GCA_045650385.1 Candidatus Scatosoma sp.
ACGTAATTGAAACGTACATGTTCCGTGCATTACGAACGGAAGGGGATTATTCCATTAGTACGGCGGTCGGCTTGTTCCAAGGTGTTGTTGGCTTAATTCTTACAATTATAGCTAACAAGGTAAGTAAGAAGATTTCGGATACTTCGCTGTTTTGAGGTGCTTTATGGAAGTAAATATGATAAAAACAACGAAGAAAAATAAAATAAAGCCGATGACGTTGAAGGAAACCATCATTATTTATGGTTTGATAACCGTATTTGCTTTGTTGGTTATTGTACCTTTTGTGGTTTTGATTTGCAGTTCGTTTAGTGCAAGCGAAGCCATTAGAAGAAATGGGGCAAGACCTTGGATACAGGAGTTTAACTTGGATGCATATGAAACGGTATTGCTGTATCCCAAAGAAATTGTCGAATCGTATGTGGTGTCCATCGTCGTTACCATTTTCGGCTCTGTATTGAACGTATTTTTATGTGCAACGTCTGCGTTTGCCGTTTCAAGGCCGACCTTTAGGCGGAGGGGCGCGGTTCAATTCTTTTTCACCTTCACCATTATGTTTAACCCTGGTTTTGTACCGACCTATATTTGGTATAGTGAAAAATATTTGAACATTTTAGACTCGTACACGGTGCTTATTCTCGGTCCAGCGTTTATGGTTGGGCACATGGTTCTGTTGCGTGCGTTTTATTCGGCTTTGCCAAACGAATTGTACGAAGCTGTAAAAATTGACGGCGCATCCGAATTGACAATCTTTTGGCGAATTGCAACGCCCTTGATTATGCCAGGGATTGCAACGGTGGCATTCAATTCGGTGCTTGCTTACTGGAACGATGCCTTCCGCGCAATGTTGTATTGTGATAATATTATTCCCATAGCCTTGTACTTAACGCGAATAACAAACTTTATCGAATTTTTGAAATACGCGCAGGAAAGTGGCTTTACAGGGATTGACTTTGGGGATTTAACCATTCCCGAAGACACGTTATTGTATGCAATTGCTTTGGTTACCACAGCTCCGATGTTGTGTGTATTCGCGGCATTCCAAAAATATTTTGTTCGTGGCTTAACGGTCGGGGCAGTAAAGGGATAAATGAAAAATTATAAGGAGAAGAAATTATGAAGAAATCCCGAATAGTATCAATGTTACTTTCTTGCTTTGCATTGTTTTCAACGGTGGGGTGTAAGCCGCCCGAAGATTTGCAAGAAGAATTTGTGGATGATGGACAGCCTTATGAAATTGTATATTATATGATATACAACGAAGCGAATCCCCCCGAAAATTATTATCCTGTGCAAGCGCAGTTAAACAAGATTTTGAAAGAAAAAATCAACGCGACCATTAAATTGGTACCGTATACGCTTTCGGAATACAGCTCTAAATTGTCGGGTGTTATCGCGGCAGGGACGAAATTTGACGTATGCTTCACTTCGCCCGACCTTAACCCGTATTTGACGAACGTGCAAAGAGAAGCCTTCATGCCGTTGGATTACCTGTTGCCTACATATGCACCGGAAACGTATGCGGCAATCCCCGAAGAAATTTGGGAACAAACGCGCGTGGGTGGTAAAATCTATGGGGCGGTAAACGAACAAATTTTCCCCAGAACGTTTGGGTATAACGCAAGAAGCGCGACTAACCTTAAAGATTTCCTTGACGCGGAATACGATGGTATTAGTCCCGACCAGGTGTATTTGGCACAGCCGAACGCTTTACAATTTTTAGAAGAGTATTTAGAGTGGTTGAAGTTGAATGAACGTGGCGCAGGCGGTAAGATCTCTTCGATTGATACCGATTCGATTTTGCAATGTTATTACGGCTTTGAAAACCTTGGTACAGGTATGACAACGCCGGGTGTTGTAAGGATTAAGGACGGTTCTTATAAAGTTGTAAATCAATTTGAAACGGAAGAATATCAAGAAATGATCAACACCGTATACGACTTTAAGGAAAAGGGTTATTTAGACGAAGGCGTTACGGGGTATGACCTGTCCCCCGACTCTACGTGGAAACCTGGGTATAAGGTTGGGAACCTTGTAAGACTTTCCGAATCGAATTATTTCTGTAGCTACGTTATCGGTTCGATGAATGCAATTAGCTCTACCTCGAAAAACCCTGCAAGAGCCATGAAATTTATTGAGCTCATGCGTACGGATGAAGAAGTGCACAACCTGCTTCAATATGGTATCGAAGATCTCAATTACATCAAGGATCCTAATAATCCTAAACGTATTGCCGAATTTATCGAAGGTTCGGGATACAACAATTACAACTTCGGTTGGGGACTTGGTACCGAATTCATTTCCTATTTACAGGAAGGGCAAGAAGACAATCAATGGGAACAGGTTAAAAAGATAAATCAAGAAACGGAAGTATCGCCGTTTATTGGCTTTAACTTTGACGTAGGTTCATTGAAGCAAAAGATTGCGGATTGCAAGGCAACGGTAAACGAATACAAAACGGCGTTTGAGCAGGCGCAATTTAAGGACAAGGATGCAAAGTATAGCGAATTTATCGCTCGTTTGAAGGCAGCTGGCGCAGATGAAATCATCGCGGAAAAGCAAAGACAATTAGACGAATTTTTAGCCAAAAAAGGCTTGAAATAAAAGGAGATTTATTATGAAAATGATGAGGGAAACAATGGTATTGGCACTGTGCGGATTGATGTCGGCATCCTTGGCAACGTCGGTTTTGACCGCGCAAACGAACGAAATGGCTTTAGCAAGCGCGGAAAACAGCGCAATTGTCTATTCGCAGGACTTTGAAAATGGATTAGGAGATTTTCAAAGTTATGCAAGCGGAACGGCAACGTTGGCGGAAGAAACGGCAGATTTGGATTGCGCTTATACGGGTACGAAATCGATGCAGGTTCTTAATAATTATGCACGTGATATGGCTGTTGGTACTAAAACGGCAACCTGGATGACCGAAGATAATTTCTTTGAGCTTAGCTTTATGGCGAAGGTAGCCGAATCTTCTTCTACCTATACTCCAGTTACAGTGAAGCTGAATTATTGGTATGGCGTGTCGAGTACTTCGTTTAAGGGGAACTCGAGCTTCACGCTTTTCCCTGGCAACACAGCACAGTCGCGCGTATATAAAACCGATGGTTGGAAACAATTTACCGCAATCTTTGGCGCATATGGTGATGGCACGGATTTCTACTCTTATAATGGTGGAACGTTGGAAAAGGTTGATGCTGCTGCTGGTTATGTTGTGAATTATCAAGTTTATCTTGATTTGGGCAGTAATAGCAAAACGAATAGCGTTTACTACGATGATGTTTGTATCAAGAAAACTACAGTAGGCAAGGACGTTGCTTTAACGGTTATAGACGGTGACACGAATGCGGCGGCAACGGACGTTACCTTTGAGGTATATGACAATGCTGGTAACCCCTTGGCACAACCCGAAGTAACCGCAGAAAACGGCGTTTACACCTTGAAAAACGTGCCTTTCTCTGGATTTGCAAA
>JAZRRB010000200.1:0-1981 GCA_045650385.1 Candidatus Scatosoma sp.
GGATATTAGTGTAATTAAAAGGACTTTTGTTGAAAATAATCAAGATGAGTTTCAAGAAGATATGTTTGAGAACTGTTTGTTTATAAGAAATTTCCATTTTGGTTGTGCCATGCTTAAAACAGCGGACTTTGATAAGGTTAATCCTACTCGTGAAATTTATCCTTCTAGGGAAGGACAAAATTGGCAGCTTCTATTGCCAATGTTCTATCATTATAAGTCTGGATATATTAATAGACCAATGTTCTATTTTGTGAGTCGTGCGGATAGTATATCTCATTGCACCCAGACGTCTTTAGAAAAACAATATAAACAGCATGAAGAGTATTGTAAAATTATTTTAGAAACGTTACGCTTTATGAAAATACCTGAAGGTGAAGAGTATTCGCGTAAAATAGAGATTCGGTATTCCAAAAAAATTATGATTATGGCTTTCTATGGTTATGATTCTAAGAGGGTACAATTGGAATATAAAAAATTAAAGGCTTTAGGCGCGTTAGATAAAGAAACGAGGCGGCTTGGAAGGTTTGGTAAATGTAAAATTTTAATACTTGGGTATCGAGTTATAAGAAGAATTTTACGAGTATTATAATGCAGGTAAAAGATGATAAAAAATATAAAGAAAGAACAATGTAACGGTTGTTATGCGTGTGTGTCAGCCTGTCCCAAACAATGCATTATTTAATTTGCCATGGGGTGCCGTCTCCAAAGTTATTGGAAACATATATTGGAGTGAGACGGGGCGAGGGGAATGTCAAAGATATTTCTTTTAGAGATAAAACGGAAGGGTGGAAGCTTTTTTCAATGTTCGTGGGGTATGAAAAAGGCGACGAATATCGTAGGACTTTACGAGAAGATCTTTACTTGCGAGCATTTTTACGAAATATATGTTTACGCTCCTCTTGTTATCAATGTGCATTTAAGACAAAGGAAAGGCAAAGTGATATTACGCTGGCGGATTATTGGGGAATAGAAAAAATACATCCAGAAATGGATGACGATAAAGGAACGTCATTGGTCTTTGTGAATTCCGCTAAAGGGAAACGGATTTTTGAAGAAATAAGCAAAAATTTGATTTATTGCGAAACGGATAAAGAAAAAGCAATTGAAAACAATTCGGCTATGATAAAATCAGTTGTAAAACCGAAAAACCGTGAGAAATATTTGCGAAAGCTAAGGATGAATAATTTTGAAAAGCTTACAAAAAAATACATACGCCCTTCATTGTACAAAAGGATAGAGTGGAAATTAAAAGAAATTGGAAAACGAATAATAAAAGGAGAAAAATAAAATGTCATTATTTACAGGAAAAACATTATTAATTACAGGCGGTACGGGGAGCTTTGGTAATGCCGTGCTCAACCGCTTTTTGAAAACGGATATTGGGGAAATCCGTATTTTCTCGCGCGATGAGAAAAAACAAGACGATATGCGTCACGAATTCCAGGCAAAAATGCCCGAAGTTGCGGAAAAAATTAAATTCTATATCGGCGACGTGCGCGATATCGCAAGCGTGAAAAACGCGATGCACGGCGTAGATTACATATTCCATGCGGCGGCGTTAAAGCAAGTTCCGTCCTGCGAATTCTTCCCCATTGAAGCGGTAAAAACCAACGTTATCGGTACGGAAAATGTGCTTACTGCGGCAATCGAGGCGGGCGTAAAAAATATCGTTTGTCTTTCTACGGACAAGGCAGCGTATCCCGTAAACGCAATGGGTACGAGCAAGGCAATGATGGAAAAGGTAATCGTGGCAAAATCTCGTACCGTTTCCCCTGAAAAAACGAAGATTTGTTGCACTCGTTACGGCAACGTAATGTGCAGCCGTGGTAGCGTTATTCCTCTTTGGATTGACCAAATCCGCGCAGGCAAGCCTATCACGCTTACCGATCCCAATATGACGAGATTTATCATGTCCTTGGAAGAGGCGGTTGATCTCGTTCTCTTCGCGTTTGAAAACGGCGAAAGCGGTGATATCCTTGTG
>JAZRRB010000201.1:0-6584 GCA_045650385.1 Candidatus Scatosoma sp.
TTAAGATCTATGAAAAACACGGGAAAATCCGTTTTGGTTTGGCTTCGCCTTTTGCATCGGACGAAACGCAGGTTATCCCTCAATCGAGTGGCAATATGCAAAAACGTGCCCGTTTGTATACGATAGGCGGCTTGTTGTTTGGCGGTATCTATCTTATTGTAATTGGCGTGCTTGCGCTGGTGTTGACGTTGACGGTGGGTGGCTACGCGGCTTACGGTGTTTGGGGATTGTTGCCCTACGCGGCGTATTTATTTTTATTGAACGTTTTGCCCTTGGAATATAACAGCGGTAAAACGGATGCGTTGGTGTATAGGGGGCTTAAAAAGGACGCTCCTGCGGAAAAAACAATGCTCGCGGCGATGGAAATTCAAGGGGAATTGTACGCAGGGAAAAGTTATGCGGAAATAGAGGAAAGTTTGTATTTCGATTTGCCGCAATTGCCTGAGGACGAACCTCTTTTTTCGGTAATGCTCGATTTGCGTTATCGTTATTGGCTGGATAAAAACGAGCCGAGAAAAGCGGCGGATTGTCTTAATCGTTTGGCGCAAGCCGAAGCGTATTTGACGGACGCGGAAACGCAAAAAATTGCCGCGGAATTTGTGTATATGCACGTGTTGAATAAGGACGTGGAACGCGCGGAAGCGTGCGCGAAAGGGTGTCAAGAATATTTGAGCCAAGAAACGCTTACAGCAAAACGCATTTTGGCGGCGGTGGCGGATTTGGACGGTAATGCGGAAGCGGCTGCCGCGTTAAAAGCGCAGGCAAACGCGCTTATGCAAACGGAAAAAATATTGGGAAATAGAAAATTTGAACAGCGCTTGCTGTCTGGCTTGTTCGAGGCATAAAAAGCGGAAGAAACGCAAATAGTAAAGAAGAAACTTCGTATTTCAAAGGTGTAAAATATGAAAACGATAGAGAACGTACAAGGTAAAAAACAAACGGAAAGACGCGCTGGCATACTCATGCCCATTTCCTCGCTTCCTTCCCCACACGGGATAGGCACGCTGGGAAAAGGCGCGTATGATTTTGTCGATTGGTTGCACTCGGCAGGGATGAAAATTTGGCAGGTTTTGCCATTGCTTCCTACGGGCTATGGGGATAGTCCGTATCAATCGTTTGCTTCCGATGCGCTGAATTATTATTTTATCGATTTCAATTTGTTGGAAGAAGAGGGTTTGCTTCAAAAATCCGATTATGAAAGTATCGTTTGGAGTGAGGACGAACGCCGCGTAGATTACGGCAGACAGTTTTGGCATAAAATCGCCGTTTTGAAAAAGGCGTTTGAAAATTTTAATAGATTAGATGAAACTTGGCAAGACTTCTTGCAAAGAGGTTTTTATGCCGATTTTGCGCTCTTTATGTCCTTGAAAAACCATTTTAATCATAAGTCTTGGAATGATTGGGACGAGCCGTATAAAAATGCGGATAAAGACACCTTGGAAAGCTACAAAAAGGCCAATGCGGAAGAAATTGAATTTTGGCAATTCACGCAATATCTTTTCTTAAAACAATGGAACGCATTGCTTTCCTACGCGCACGGAAAAGGGATAGAGGTGATGGGGGATATGCCCATTTACGTTTCGTACGATAGCGTGGAAACGTGGTTACACCGCGACGAATTGTTCATGTTGGATAAAAAAGGAAACACCTCGCTTCGTGCAGGCGTACCGCCTGATGCGTTTTCCGAGGACGGACAGCTTTGGGGAAACCCCGTTTACGATTGGAAGAAATTGAAAAAGAGCGGATATCAATGGTGGAAGGACCGCATCCGTTACGCACTTTCACTCTTTGATATCGTGCGTATTGACCATTTCCGCGCGTTTGATAGATTTTACGCAATCCCTGCGGAAGCGGAAACGGCGAAGGAAGGGAAATGGATGCACGGGCCGAAAGCGGCGTTGTTTGCGGATATGAAAGATTGTGCAATTATCGCGGAAGATTTGGGCGTTATCGATGACGGCGTTAGAAAATTGCTTGCCGATACGGGGTATGCTGGCATGAAAGTGTTCGAATTTGCGTTCGATGGCAATCCCGAAAACGAATATTTGCCCGTTTATTATAACGAAAACAGCGTGGCGTATACGGGTACGCATGACAACGAAACTTTGCGCGGTTTTATCGAAGGCATGGACGCAAAAACGCGAAGGGCGTTCGAAAAAGAATTGGAAAACCAATGCTTAGAATTAGACGTGCCGTATGTAACGGAAACAATCGGGGACGAGTGCGAGAGTATTATTCGCCTATTGATTGCTTCCAAAGCCGATACGGTAATCGTGCCGATGCACGACGTACTTTGCATGGGCGAAGAAGCGCGTTTGAACGCACCCAGTACCGTTTCGGGGCAAAACTGGACGTTCCGCTTTATAGACAAAGATTTGAAGAAGAGAAAAGCGACGTTTTTGAAGGCGCTTTGCGAAGAATATAACAGATAATATCCCTATGGCAATAAGCCCGACCGAGAAATTCGGTCGGGCTTTTCTTGTTTTGTGCGAATAAAAAGAAAGCGAATAAGAAAAACTAAAAGAGAAGATTGTCCGCATGCGTATTCTTTTTTGGCGTAAAAGTCGGACGAAAGGGAGGAAAGAGATGAAAAAGAAGACAAAGATACTTGCGTGCGCTGTGACGGCGTTTGCTGCCGTGGGCTTTATCGGTTGCAGCTTCGGTGACGGCTGTATGGGCATGGGAGATGACGCGGTAAAACTCACTGTTTGGGTTTCGGAAGCGGACAAGGCGTTTGCTACGCAAGTGGTAAACGATTTTAAGGCAGCAAACCCTGATAAAAAGTACAATATCGTCATTGATATTCAAGGGGAAAACGACGTGGCTACGCGTGTGTTAAAAGACGTGGAAAACGCGGCGGACGTGTATTCGTGTTCAAACGACCAATTAAGCAAACTAATCAACGGTGACGCACTTGCACAAATCGGGGGCGAACGTCTTACAAGAATCAAAGCGGCAAATTCCGCTGCTTCGGTAGATTCCGCAACGATTAGCGTCAACGGTACGGAGGGGGTATACGGTATGCCGTATACGGATAATACCTTCTTCTTGTATTATAATAAATCGGTATTGTCGGAAGCGGACGTACAAAGCATTGATGGTATTTTAAGTAAATGTACGGGTGGTAAAAAATTTGCTTATCCCATGAAAGACGGTTGGTATACCTCGGCGTTCTATTTTGGCAAGGGCTTGGGCTATGAAGTGCAGTATGATAGCAACCTCGCGGAAACGAGTATCACTTGTGATTTTGATAACGAAATGGGCGTAGCGGTGACGCAAGCGATGTGGAATCTGGTACAAGATACGCGTGTAAAAGCGGATGCTGACGATTCGAAAATCACGGCTGGTTTTAACGACGGTTCGATTATTGCCGCCGTGTCGGGTATTTGGAATAAGACGACGATAGAGGGATATTTGGGGAATAATTTTGCGGCTGCAAAATTGCCCACGTATACGCTTAATAAAGGTGCGGCAGGTGAAGAACAGGTTCAGCTGGTTTCCTTTGCCGGCTATAAACTGATGGGCGTGAATAACTATTCCAAAAATAAGACGGACGCAATGGATTTTGCGGAATTTTACACGAATAAAGAAAGTCAAGTAAAACACTTTGAATCGCGTGGGTTTGTGCCTACGAACGAGGAAGCGCGCGCGAACGAAAAAGTGCAAACGGACGTATGTGCAAAAGCGATTACGGCGCAGCTTGCGTACACGAAAACACAAAAGGGCGTGCCTTCGACGCTGTGGGTACCCATGGAAGGGCTTGGCTCTGCAATGATTACGGGTGCGCAAAGCGGAAATTTTGATTTGGCTGCACAGTTAAAAGCGTGCGTGGATGCAATCGAATCCACGTCGGCGCAATCGGAACAATCCAATCAATAACGGTAAAAAAGGGAAAGGTGGCGTATGGAAAAAGCAGTAGAGAAAAAACGGAAAAAACCGTCCGTATTTCGGGATTTGATTTCGGCGTTTCGGCGCGGCTCGTATCTTACGCGCCTTTCCTTTTTTATTTCAGGATTTGGGCAAATCGCGCGCGGACAAATCGCAAAGGGTTTTTTGTATATGGCAACCCAGGCGGTGTTTTTGCTGTTCATGATATTTTTTGGTGGACGGTATATAGCGCACTTGTTTTCAGGGGATTTGGGCAGTCAGCTTTCGGGCGAGGTGTGGAACGAACAGTTGCAAATCTTTGAAAAAGTAAAAGGGGATAACAGCTTTTTAATTTTATTGTACGGCGTCGTTTCTATTGTTCTCGTCTTACTGTATTTGGCAGTATGGGCGGCGAACGTGAGAGGCAACTACGAAAACGATAAACGCATACGCGCAGGGGAACGTATTTACAAATTCAAAGACGATTTACACGCGCTTATTAATGAAAAATTCTATATGCCGCTTCTGACGTTGCCCTTTTTAGGGTTGTTGGTGTTTACCGTCATGCCGCTTATTTTCATGGTATTGATTGCGTTTACCAACTACGACTACGCGCACATGCCCCCGGGAAAACTCTTCGATTGGGTAGGCTTTTCCAACTTCAAAACGCTCTTTTCTTTAGCGGGCGGAACGTCGGGTTTTGCGCTTGTGTTTTTACGGGTACTGTTATGGACGTTCGTTTGGGCATTTTTCGCTACGTTTACCAATTATTTTTTTGGCGTAATCATCGCGCTGATGATACAAAAAAAGGGGATACGCTTAAAGGCGCTTTGGCGTACTCTGTTCGTTATCGCTATCGCCGTGCCGCAGTTCGTTACTTTACTTTTAATGCAAAAGATTTTGGACGGGGATGGTATCCTAAATAAAGTGCTCGGCACCAATATTCTATGGCTGGCAGATCAAAGGAATTTCGCGCTGATACCAAGGCTGATGATTATTCTCGTCAATATTTGGATAGGCGTGCCGTATACGATACTCATGAGTTCGGGTATTCTCATGAATATTCCAAGCGATTATTACGAGGCGGCAAGGATAGACGGCGCATCGCCCGTGCGGATATTTTTCAACGTAACGATGCCGTATATGCTACAAGTAACAACGCCGTATCTCATTACGCAGTTTGTCGGCAATATCAATAACTTTAACGTAATATGGCTACTCACGGGCGGCGGTCCTGTGGATAATTTGTATTACGGCGGTGGCTCGCAGGCGCAATCGACCGACCTTCTCGTAACGTGGCTGTATCGTTTGACGACTGATCAAAACCCGAAATATAACGTGGCTTCGGTTATCGGCATCGTCATATTTATCATCAGTGCGACAATGGCGCTCGTCACGTATAACCGCACGTCGTCGGCAAAAGGGGAGGATACCTTTCAATGAGTAGAACGCTTGTAAAAATCCGTAGGAATTTTGGAAACGCCGCCACTTACGTTTTGCTTGCTACGCTTGGCGTATTGTGGGTGTTGCCGATAGTCTTTCTTGTCTACACAGCGTTTCGAACAACGCCGTCTACGGGGATTATTAACTCGCTTATTCCCGATAATTTACAGCTTGGTTTTGGCAACTTTTCAAGGCTGTTTTCCGATACGATGTTTTTGCGTTGGCTGGGCAATACGCTTTTGGTGGCGGTGGCGTCGTGCGCGCTGTCTACGCTGTTTATCCTCATGGTTAGTTACGCGCTCTCGCGTATGCGTTTTCGCTTGCGTAAACCGATTATGAATTTGCTCCTCGTCTTGGGTATGTTTCCTGGGTTTATGAGCATGATTGCCGTATACTTTATCCTAAAAGCGATGAGTTTAACAAACTCTTTGCTTGCTTTAATTTTAGTATATTCAGGTAGTGCGGCGCTGTCCTATTATATTTGTAAAGGCTTTTTCGATACCGTGCCAAAATCACTGGAAGAAGCGGCGATTTTGGACGGAGCAAGCCAAGTGGTAGTCTTTTGGAAAATTATCATGCCACTTGCCAAACCGATTATCGTGTACACGGTGCTCACGTCCTTTATTTCACCGTGGTGTGATTTCATTTTTGTCAATACGATTATCAGCGATAGAAATTTATACACCGTATCGCTGGGCTTATATAAAATGATAAACGCCGAAAAGAATAGCTTTAACGACAATTTCACGGTGTTTTGCGCAGGCGCGTTCGTCGTCGGCGGCATTATCGTAACGCTGTTTATGAGTATGCAACGCTATTATGTGGAAGGTGTCACCAGCGGCGCGGTAAAAGGGTAAAAATAAATTTAGTTATACTGAACGAGAGGAAAGTATCTCAAAAAAACAAGCGGAGCATTTGCTCCGCTTACTTTAATTCTTGTTCTAAACTTTGAAATTCTTTAGTGTTAAAAAATTCGTTTAAGGATATCCCCAAGCCGTCGCATAACATTTTAATCGTAACTACGCCTGGGTTTGTGCTTTTTCCGTATAAAATGTTTTTTATGGTGGAGGGTGGAACACCGCTTTCCATAGCCAATTTATGGATAGGCATTTTCTTTTCTTCTAATAAAACCAACAATCTGTTTTTTACGTGCGTATAAGTGTCCATACGTTTACCTTGTAGAAAATATTCGTGGATTATACGATAATTATACAACTTTTTACTTGACAAGGTGGGCTATATATGATACAATATAGTCTATAAATAGCCCATAT
>JAZRRB010000202.1:0-3489 GCA_045650385.1 Candidatus Scatosoma sp.
GGTCGGCGTTAGTAGCCAATATATTAAATAAATTCAACATAGTATATCAAATCCTTTTTCCGTTTTTTCTTCAAATACCTATTGATTATAGCACACTTACGTAAATATCGCAACTGTTTTTGACGGCGTTTTTTGAAAAACTTTGCCGACAAGTACAAAAAATAACGGCGAAAATCAACTTTTCGCCGTTATTTGCAATTTATTTAATCAAGCTCTTGCCCGTCATTTCTGCGGGTTTGGGAAGCTTCATCATATCAAGAAGGGTAGGTGCAAGGTCTGCAAGTACGCCGTCTTGACAAAGTTCCACGTTCTTATATTCTTCGGAAACGAGGATAACGGGTACGGGGAAGGTGGTGTGTTGCGTGAACGGGGATTTTCCGTCGTCGGCTACCATTTGATCCGCGTTGCCGTGGTCTGCCGTAACCAATGCGCTGCCGCCCATGGCAAGGATTTTATCCGTAACCTTTTTCACGCACTCGTCAACCGTGTGTACCGCTTTTACTGCCGCGTCCATGATACCCGTGTGTCCAACCATGTCGCAGTTGGCAAAGTTCAAAATAACGACGTCGTAAATGCCTTTGTCGAGTTCTTCAAGTACCTTATCCGCTACGGGATATGCGCTCATTTCCGGCTGCAAATCGTAGGTGGCTACCTTCGGGGAAGGGATAACGATACGCGTTTCACCTTCGACAGGTGCTTCCAATTTTGCGTTGAAGAAGAAAGTTACGTGTGCGTATTTTTCCGTTTCCGCGATATGGAGCTGCTTTAAGCCAAGCGAGGAAATGTATTGGGGAAGGGTGTTGTTGATTTCATCGGGCGGGAACGCCACGCCAACGTTTTCAAACGAGGAATCGTACACTGCAAACCCTACGTAGCAGGGGGCAAGGAATCCCGTCTTTCTTTCAAAACCGAGCGCTGCGCCCGTCTTTGCATCGGTAAAGGGGAATTTCTCTTGCGAGAACATACGCGAAATTTGTCTTGCTCTGTCGGGGCGGAAGTTAAAGCAAATAATACTGTCGCCCTTTTCAATCAATGCAACGGGTTTGCCGTTTTCCGTGAGGTTGGTGGGCAGGATAAATTCGTCCGTTACGCCGTTTGCGTAAGACGCGTTTGCCGCTTCTTCCGCGCTGCCTTCAAACTGTACGCCCGTGCCTTTCGTTAACATATCGTACGCTTTTTCTTCTCTGTCCCAGTTGTTATCTCTATCCATTGCGTAGTATCTACCGGCAACGGACGCGATTTTACCGAACGAGAGTTCGTCCATTTTTGCTTGCAATTCTTTCAAGAAATTTGCGCCGGAAGTGGGGGCAACGTCGCGTCCATCGGTAAATGCGTGCACGTATACGTTATCCAAGCCTTCTTTTTTCGCCATTTCAATCAAAGCGTACAGGTGTTCGGTGTGGCTGTGTACGCCGCCCGTCGAAACAAGCCCGAAAAGGTGCAATTTTTTGCCGTTATCCTTTGCGGCGTTCATCGCTTTGAGAAGTTGTTCGTTTTTGAAGAATTCGCCGTTTCTAATATCTTTGGTGATTTTCGTCAAATCTTGATAAACGATTCTACCTGCGCCGATGTTGAGGTGACCTACTTCGCTGTTGCCCATTTGACCGTCGGGAAGACCTACAGACATACCGCTTGCGCCAAGCATAGCGCTGGGGTAGTTCTTTTGTAATTCGTTGACGTATTTGCTACCGTCTGCAATAATTGCGTTACCATTTACGGCAGGGTTGATACCATAACCGTCCATAATGATGATAGCGTAAGGAACCTTCATTTTTTATATCTCCTAAAATTCAAAATGGTGGGGGCAGGTGCGCGTTTGGCGTAAACCTGTCCCCATAAAATTGCGTTTATTTTAATAAATTACTTATCGAAGTTTACGATAGCCGCAAAGTCGGGTGCTTTGAGGGAAGCGCCGCCAATCAAACCGCCGTCGATTTCCTCCATCGCCATAAGTTCTTTGCAGTTGCCAGCGTTCATGCTGCCGCCATATTGGATACGAAGTTTTGCTGCGCAGCAAGGGCAGAACATTTCGCCAACAGTTTTACGGATAAAGCCAATCGTTTCGTTTGCTTGTTCAGCCGTAGCCGTCTTGCCCGTACCGATAGCCCAAACGGGTTCGTAAGCGATAACGATTTTCGTGATGTCTTCGATGTTTTTAAGACCTTCGTGGATTTGCGTAGCAAGCACTTCTTCCGTCTTGCCCGTTTCTCTTTCTTCCAAAGATTCACCGATACAAACGATAGGGGTAAGACCTGCGTTAAGCGCCGTAAGCGTACGCTTGTTTACCGTTTCGTCCGTTTCTGCGAAGTATTGTCTTCTTTCGCTGTGGCCGATGATAACGTATTCAACGCCGTATTCAAGAAGCATCGCCGCGGAGATTTCGCCCGTGTAAGCGCCTTTTTCCGCGAAGTGTACGTTTTCTGCACCGAGCTTGATGTTCGTGCCTTTCAAAGCTTCGCTAACGGCAGGGATGTCGATAGCGGGAACACATACGACAACGTCGCAGTTTGCTTCCGTAACGAGGGGAGCGATTGCCTTTACAAGCGCTACGCCTTGGGAAGCGGTGTTGTTCATTTTCCAGTTACCAGCAATAATAGGTCTTCTCATGATAATTAAAACTCCTTAATGTAAAAATTCAATAATATTTACGTATTGCAAGGGCGAACGCGGTTCGCCCTTGTCAAAAATTTCTTATTTGTCGTTCAAACAAGCGATACCGGGAAGTACCTTGCCTTCGAAAAGTTCGAGGGAAGCGCCGCCGCCCGTGGAGATGTGGCTCATCTTATCAGCAAAGCCGAGTACTTGTACAGCCGCCGCGGAATCGCCGCCGCCGATAATCGTCGTAGCTTTGCCGTAAGCGTTAGCAAGCGACCCAGCAACTGCTTTCGTGCCTTCCGCAAGGATGGGGTTTTCAAATACGCCCATAGGGCCGTTCCAAATCACCGATTTTGCGTTTGCAACTACTTGTGCGAAAAGTTCCTTGGTTTCAGGCCCGATGTCAAGCCCCATCATATCGTCGGGGATTGCATTGGAAGGAACAACCGTCGTTTCGATGGGTGCATCGATGGGGTTGGGGAACGCATAAGCCGCAACGGTGTCTACGGGAAGAAGAATCTTCTTGCCGAGCGCTTTTGCCTTTTCAAGCATTTCGTTGCAGTAAGCAATCTTTTCGTCGTCTACAAGCGAGTTGCCGATTTTACCGCCTTGCGCCTTGATAAACGTGTAAGCCATACCGCCGCCGATTACGAGGGTATCGCATTTTTCCAAGAGATTGGAGATAACGTTAAGCTTGTCCGCAACCTTTGCGCCGCCAAGGATAGCAACGAAGGGGTGTGCAGGGTTTTCAAGCGTGTCTGCCATTACGGAGAGTTCTTTTTCGATAAGGAAACCGCAAGCCGCCGTCTTAACCAAGCCTTCTTCTACGATACCTGCCGTGGAAGCGTGGGAGCGGTGCGCCGTGCCGAACGCGTCGTTTACGTATACTTCTGC
>JAZRRB010000203.1:0-3964 GCA_045650385.1 Candidatus Scatosoma sp.
TAGACGGTTGCTTTACCACTTACCTTGTTATGCCTGAAAAATTATTGCACAAAGTCCCTCAAGGGCTTTCGTTAAAGGACGCAGCAATGGCAGAACCTACTGCAATCGTGGCGCATCAATTATTAGAGCGTGCGCGTATAACGCCTGGCGATAACGTGGTGATAATGGGGGTTGGACCTATCGCGTTGTTAGCTGCGCAAATGGCGCGTGTTGCAGGCGCGGGGAAAATTATCCTTTGCGGATGTACGGGGGACATTCCCTATCGCTTGAAGATTGCCGATGAATTGAACTGTTACGATAAATTTATAGACGTTTTAACTGAAAACGCCGTACAAATTATTATGGAAGAAACGGGCGTCGGGGCTGATTTGGTAGTGGAAGCTTCGGGCGCGGCGAGTGCGATTTCTACGGCGATTAAAGTGCTTAAAAAACGTGGACTTTTTTGCGCGATTGGTATGACTGCGAGAGAGAAGGTAGAAGTGCCTTGGAACGAAGCCATGATGAAGGTTTTGGATTTGCAGTTTAATATGAGCTCCAGTTATAACGGCTGGGATATAGCGTTAAAGTTACTTGCTTCGGGGAAGGTAAACGTTGCGCCGATGATCAGCGTGCGCGAGCTTACCGAATGGAAGGAAGCTTTTGGCGATTTGGAAGAGGGGAAAGCTATGAAGGTTTTGCTTACCCCTAAATGCGATTGATAAATGCAGTACGACGCAAAGCAAGCGCTTTGTGCCGCTAAAAGGAGAGATGTATGCAAATTGATTTCAAAAATAAAACGGTGGTAATTACGGGCGGCGCAGGTGGACTTGGTGTTGCTATGGTACGTTGTTTCGCTTCCAGTGGGGCAACCGTAGCTTTGTGTGATTTAAAAGGTGCGCACGCAGCGGCAGATATTTTAAGGCAGGAAGGCATGTCTGTTGTCGGATATGAATTTGATATAACAAATCGGGAAGCCGTGAAGACGGCTATGGCACAAATCGCCAAGGAACATGGCGGGAGAATTGATATTCTTATAAACAATGCAGGCATTAACGTTGGCGCGGATGAGCGCAAACATGTAGATTCATTTAGCGACGCATGGTGGGACGCCATTTTAGAGGTGGATTTAGACGGTACGTATAATTGCACAAAGCTTGCCGTTCCTTATATGAAAGAAGGCAGTGCTATTGTCAATATCAGTTCCATCGTAGGGATGGTACCTTTGCGTAATCAATGTGCGTTTACGGCAGCAAAAGCGGCGGTCATTAATTTTACCAAAGCGATTGCCATGGAGCTTGCTCCGCAGGGGATACGCGCAAACGCCGTTTGTCCTGGCACGATAGGCATTGCGATCACCCAAAAACTTTGGGAAAAGGACAGCGCAATGCAAGGGTTGCTCTCCCATATTCCCATGGGTAGGCAGGGGGTGCCGGAAGAAATCGCAAATGCGACAGCCTTTCTTGCTTCTGATGCCGCTTCGTATATTACGGGGGCGGTATTGCCGGTGGACGGTGGCTGGACGTGTGGCGGCTATGCCAGAAACTTTTGATTGAAAAAGGAGAATTCTATGCAAACATTTGCTTCTAAAGTGCTAAATACGGCAATTCCACAAGGGGAGATAGGTGTATTTTTTCTTGGGCAAGCCGGGTTTATTTTGAAAACGCCCAAAGGGGAATTGATTGCGGTAGATCCTTATCTTTCCGACTGTTGCAATCGGTATTTTGGATTTAAGAGATTAATGCCTTATATTCTTTCTCCTGAAGATTTAGTGTTCGATTATCTCGTAGCGTCACACGCACACTACGATCATTTTGACCCTGACAGCGTTCCTGGCTTGATGGCAAACGGAAAAACACAGTTTATCGGTGCGCTTGACACCGCTGTAGAATGTGAGAAATTGGGCATAAAAGAACGGGTTTCCTTTATTAGCGTAGGAGATAAGGTGTCGCTCGGTAGCGTTACGCTTACAGCAATTCGGTGTGATCACGGAGAGGATACGCCGCACGCCGTAGGGCTTTTATTTGAAATAGAAGACAAAAAGATTTATATGATGGGGGATACGGCTTATCGACCCGAATGGCTTTTGGAACCTCAAATACAAGGTGTAGACCTCTTAATTTTGCCCATTAACGGTGCTTTTGGCAACTTAAACGAAAAACAAGCGGCGCAAGTCGTCAGCATTTTGAAACCAAAGCTTGCCGTTCCCTGCCATTTTTGGAATTTTGCCCAACACTTTGGCTCGCCGTCGCTCTTTATGGAAGAAATGAAAAATATTTGTCCCGATGCGATGTATGTTCTTCTTCGTCAAGGCGAAGAAGTTCGAGTATAATCATTTATAGATTATAGATAGGAGAAAAAAGAAATGAATAATCAAACAATGAAAGCAATCACCATTTACGGGCCGCGAGATGCACGTGTGGAAACGGTTAAAAAACCTGAAGCCACGGGGGATATGATTGTCGTGAAGGTATGTCGCACAGGGGTTTGCGCTACCGATCAATCTATTTATACAGGGGATAGCAGTTTTATTCGCTCTGGAGAGATTGTATATCCTTGTCGTTTTGGTCACGAATGGGCTGGTATTGTAGAATCGGTAGGACCTGACGTGAAAAACTTCAAACCAGGAGATAGGGTGTATTCAGATAATTTTGTGACTTGCGGGAAGTGTGATGCTTGCAAGACGGGGGATTATATGAGCTGTCCGTCCATATGGTCAGTGGGTACGGTAAATTGCTGGGATGGTTGTTATGCGGAATATATGCAGATGCCCGAGCGTCATGTATTTCATTTGCCCGATAACCTTTCTATGGATGAAGGTGCATTGATTGAGCCTGCAAGTATTGCCTACGATGCTTTTCGAGGGGTTGCTTTAACGGAAAGAGATACCGTTGTGGTTTACGGTACGGGAGCAATCGGTATGATTGCTGTTTGGCTTGCTAAGTATTACGGTGCAGGCAGAGTAATTCTTGTAGGCAGAAGCGATGAAAAATTGAAAGTTGCTATGCAAATCGGTGCGGATTTTGTAATCAACGGCAAAAAAGAGAATGCAGTTGCGAAAATTAAAGAACTTTCGTTGGGAAAAAAGGGTGCAAATTTAATTGTGGAAACGGCGGGTTCTCCTGCTGCATTAAAGGATAGTATTGCTTGTGCGGCGCGCTATGCAAGAATTTCCATCGTAAGTTTTTACGAAAAAAATCTCGACGATCTTCCCATTGATCCCATTGTTCTTGGTTGTTTTTCGCTGGTGGGTGCGGCAGGACGTTATGGTAACGCGCCCGAAGTATGCGAAATTATGAGTAAAAATCCCGTGAAACTGAGCCCTATTATTACCCACCACGTTCCGTTCGTTGAAGCGATAGACGTTTTTGAAAACGAAGAAAAATATCACGCAACAAAAATTAAAGCGATGATCACGTTTGATGAATAAGGAGAAAGAATATGGAAAAGAAAAAATTGCCTCCCCTTTTGGTAGAAGTAGAAAAAGTAAAGCCGATGGTCTGCGGAAAAGAATATGAATCGCGCATGATTCTTGATCACGTCATTACGGGGAGAGACGACGTGATTCAAATCAATCACGGTACGGTAAAAGCAGGTTATGCTTTAGACGGCGCAACGCACGAAGAAGATGAAATTTATTACATTCTTTCGGGAAAAGGCAAGCTGCAGTTGGATGAGAACATTTTTGATATTGCAGGCGGACAGGTTATATTTATTCCCGCAGGTTGTTTTCATGCGTTGGATAATCGAGAATCGAAAGAAGATATGTGCATTCTCACTTTTTGGCGTGATTGGCGTTTTAATGACGCATATGAAGCGCGTTTGAAATTGTGGGGAAAATCTTTTAAGACGATAGACGAAGAATGAGGAGAACGTTATGAAACCGTTAAATAAATATATTGATCATACCAACTTAAAACCCTTTGCGACCAAAGCGGATATTGAAAAGCTCTGTGCGGAAGCGCGTAGATGGGATTTTGCTTCCGTT
>JAZRRB010000204.1:0-7266 GCA_045650385.1 Candidatus Scatosoma sp.
ATGAAATACAAATACGGCTATACACAATGCGTGTCTACGCAAGTGGGTTGCCGTATGGGTTGTAAATTTTGCGCTTCCACGCTTGGTGGGTTGGTGCGTAATTTAACGGCAGGGGAAATTCTTTCCCAAATTCTCGTGGTAAACGCATTGCATAAGGCGGACACGCAAGGCAAGGGCAACGAGGCGAGGGCGGTAACCAACGTGGTGCTTATGGGCAGCGGCGAGCCGCTGGATAATTACGATGAAACGTTGCAATTTTTGCGTAACGTCACTTCGTTGGACGGGCTTGGTATTAGCGCGAGAAATATTTCCCTTTCCACGTGCGGTATTGTGCCGAAAATGTATAAACTTGCCGACGAGGGGATACCGCTCAATCTTACCGTTTCCCTGCACGCAACGGACGATGAAACAAGGCTTAGAACAATGCCTATCGCCAAGGCGTATAAGATATCGGAAATATTAAAGGCGTGCGAATATTACTTTCAAAAAACAGGTAGAAGATATTATTTCGAATACACGCTTATCGAGGGCGAGAACTGCGACGAGGCGCACGCGGACGCGCTTGTAAAATTGCTCAAAGGCAAGCCTTGTCACGTGAATTTAATACGTTTGAACGAAGTGAAAGAACGGGATTTGAAAGCGCTTGACGATAAAAGTGCCTACCGCTTTTTAGGACGCTTGGAAAAAGGCGGGCTTTCCGCAACGTTACGCAGACAAATAGGTGTGGATATCGGCGGCGCATGCGGACAATTACGTGTTAGCTATTTAGAAACGAAACGCGTATAGCGCGACGTCTTATCCGCAAAAACGGAACTTACCCTTGCTTGTTTACGTTAGTAAACGCCCATCGGGCAAAACCGCGTGTTTTGCGGCAATGCGCCACACTCTCCGCGTTTTAACGCACAACAAGTATACGGACATTCACGCAAGCCAGCGGCTTGCAATTCATTAAAATAATATATTAGGAGAACACTTATGAAAAAAATTCAAATTGCACCGTCTATTTTATCGGCAGATTTTTCCAAAATGGGCGAGGAAATTATTAACCTTGAAAAATGCGGTGCGGATCTCGTGCATTGCGACGTAATGGACGGTGTGTTTGTTAATAATATTACGTTTGGGTTAAAAATGATAGCGGATATAAGAAAAATCACGAAGTTACCGCTCGATTGTCATTTGATGATTGTGCATCCCGAAAAATACGTAGAACGCTTTGCAAAGGCGGGCGCGGATATTATCACCGTACACTACGAAGCGTGCCAAGACAATTTGAAAGAAGTGTTACAGCTTATTAAATCGGCTGGGGCAAAATGCGGCGCAGTTATCAATCCCGATACGCCTGTGGAGAAGATTGCGGACGTGATTCCCATGTGCGATATGGTGCTGGTCATGAGTGTATTCCCCGGGTTTGCAGGTCAAAAGTTTATTCCCGAAGCGCTTGATAAACTCCGTCAAGTGAAAGCGATTGTAGAGCAAAGCGGCAAAGACATCGATATTGAAATTGACGGCGGCATTACAGAAGAAAACGTAGAGGAAGTTAAAAAGGCAGGCGCAAATGTTATTGTTGCAGGAAACACAGTTTTCAAGGCACAGGACAAAACAGCTTGCATTGCAAAATTAAAGGCATAAATGGAAAAAGACGGCGAAAACGCCGTCTTTTCTATTTGCCTAAAAAATGAAAATTTTGTGAAAGTACTTGACGAAATATTTTTTTTACGGTTATAATACAAAAAAATAAATACACGCATATACAATATAATATATATGGCAAAAAAATAAAGAGGAGAAAACAATGAGAAAGAAGAGTTTGCGGAAAATGTTGTTTGCGTTTGCGCTTGGTGCGGTTTGCGTGCCTTGCGCGGCGATAGGCACTGGTGCATTGCAAAACGCTGAACCCGTCTTTGCGGCTGCGGAAACGACGATAGAGTACACCGCGCCCACGGCAAAAGAAGGGCTTGTTTATAATGGACAGGAACAAGAGCTTGTTCATGCAGGTATCGCCCCCGATGGCTATACGATGGTGTATAGATTGAATTACGATGATGAAAAACAAACAACGGAAATTCCCACGGGGAAAGATTGGGGCGGTTATATCATTCAATATAAAATCGTCGATGGGGAAAACAACGTTGTCGTTGATTATAGCGATTATAGCGATGACGGATACATATACGTTAGCATGGGTAAAGCACCGCTTACCGTACGGGCGAACGATATAACGATAGAACAATACGACTGGTATGGATTTGAGCCCACTTATACGGTAGAAGGCTTTATCGGCGACGATTACTTTGGGGACTACTATGGTGCGAAACCAAGCTTCTCCTATTTTAGCAATTACGGCGTTGTGGGGGAATACGAACTTACCTTTGACGAAGGATATGGTCATGCCGATAATTATACCATAACGTTTGTGCCTGGAAAAATAACGGTGTACGAGCATACGAATTGCCGCGACGGGGAAGATTATCCTACCTGCATGGGCTATATTTGTTATTATTGCGAAGGCTTTTACGGCGAGCCCACGGAAGATGCGCATACGTGGGATGAGTCTACGGGACTTTGTTATCATTGCGAAATGCCTTGTTCGCATGAAGAGCAAACCGTTTATTGTAAAGGCTCGTATTGTGGCATTTGCGGATTTAATTGCGATGAAAAGAACACGGACGAGGATTCTCATAAGTGGAATCAATGGGGCTCTTGCGATTATTGCTATGTTGATTGTGAACACGAAAGTTATAACTTAACTACGGCAGAGTGCGCCGTTTGTAAAAGTGTTGTAAAGAATGTCGCTGTCATCGTTGGGGAGAATATTACGTTATATGACGATGTATTCGAAGCGATAGCAAACGCGCCTGAAAATGCAACGATAAAAATATTAAGAGATATTTTTCTTGAAGCTTCATATCAAATTGATAATAGTATAACGTTGGATTTGAACGGAAAGACGATGGCGCATCCTTCCCTTGGGAGAATTACAATAAACGTGCCTATCGTTATCATGGACAGCGTTGGCGGCGGTGCGTTGGATATTGGCATAAACTTCAATGCGTTATGCGTATTAAAGGGTGGTTGTTACAGATATTTTAGTATCAACGTGGCAGGGAAAACGTATAGCGATTTTCTTGGGAAAGGCTATCACTACTATGCAAACCAAGACGGCGTTGGTAAAGATTCGCCTTTGACGGAAGAAGAAATGCCTGACGGATACATGATTTGGGTTTTGTTTGATTGTACGCATACTTACGGGGATTGGACGGTAACCAAGCCTGCAACGGAAACGGAAAAGGGCGAAGAAACGAGGGTTTGTAGTGTTTGCGAAAAGGCGGAAAGGCAAGAAATTCCCATACTGGAAAAACCTACGGACACGCCAAGCGGTGGCGAGCAGGGCGGTTCAACAGTAGAGCCTGATAATAACCCTACGGACACGCCAAGCGGTGGCGAGCAGGGCGGTTCAACGGTAGAGCCTGATAATAACCCTACGGACCTGCCAAGCGGTGGTGGAAGCGGTTCGACGGCGACGCCCGATAATAATCCCACGGAAACGCCCGATAATACAACGGAAGACACTACGCCAAGCGATGGCGGTGAAGAGGCGGAAAAAGGCTGTAAAAGTGCGCTTTCGTATTTGTCGACGCTGGGTGTTTTGGCGCTTGGCGCGGCATGTGTAAAAGCGAGAAAGAGAAAGGAATAAAATAATAAAATAATAAAAACCGAGCGATAAACCGCTCGGTTTTTTCATAACGCAAAAAGCCGACTGAAAACCAGTCGGCTTTTAACTTACTTTGTCGTGATGATTAGTCAGCTTTTTTAAGCGTTCTGATGCATCTAGCGCAAACGTAACCGTTCGTTTCCTTACCGTCTTCCACGTAGGAAATTTTCTGTACGTTTACCTTGAACGTTCTTCTCGTTTTACGGTTGGAGTGGCTGACGTTGTTGCCCGAAGCTTGACCTTTACCGCAAATATTGCATACTCTCGACATATGAACACCTCCGTTGGGATAATTTTTCCGTGTTTTGTGCATAAAATATCTTATCGTCACTCGCCCAAAAAAGGCAAGCGAACAAACAAGCATTAATAATATATCATTTTTAATAAGAAAAATCAATCAAAAATACGCCCTAAAAAACAAAAAATAAAAAATATTCCGATTTTTTTAGAAAAGTACTTGCCAAAAGGGCGTAAATAGTGTAAAATGAAATAGATATTTGGAGAAAGTTTTATGTCAGTTAATACCAACAACGCATACGGTAAAATTTCCATTTCCGACTTGGCAATCGCCAAGGTGGCTTCGCATACCGCGCTCGATTCATACGGGATCGTGGAGATGGTTTCGCGCCGTTTTACGGATACGCTTGCACTGCTTTTGAAAAAGGACGGCGAGGGACGCGGTATTAAGGTGACGACGTACGGTAACAGAATTTTTATCGACGTGTATGTAATTATCAAATACGGCGTGTCTATTGCCGCCGTGGCGGATTCGCTTAAAGAAGCGATTAAATACAAAGTGGAAGCCTTTACGGGCATGATTGTCGATACGGTCAACGTCAACGTTATCGACGTAAAACTCTGATTTTTTCAAGGCGCATACGGCTTGCCGTAGTTGCGCTTTTTTGCGTATAAGCCGCCTTCTTATTATCCGCGGCTGTACCTACGATTACGAATGTAAGGAGCATGAATAATGCATAAAACGATAAACAGCATCGAGTTTAGAAAAATGATTCTCGTCGGTGCAAAACAATTAGAAATTAACCGCGCGAAGGTAGACGCGCTGAACGTATTCCCCGTTCCCGATGGCGATACGGGTACGAATATGTCGCTCACCATGCAATCGGCGGTGAGAGAATTGACGGCTTGTCAATCGAACGCGTTTGCGGAAGTATGCAACAGCGTTTCCAAAGGCGCACTTAGAGGTGCAAGAGGTAACTCTGGGGTTATTCTTTCCCAAATCCTCAAAGGGATTTGTTCCGTTCTTGGCAATTGTCAAGAGGTAGACACCAAAACGTTTGCAAAGGCGCTTGAACAAGGCACGAAAGTGGCTTACGGCGCGGTATCCGTACCCAAAGAAGGTACGATTCTCACCGTTATTCGTATGATGAGTGAGTATGCGATGAAAATCGCAAATAAAAAGAAAAATTTCGAAGATTTCTTCAAAGAAGTCATCGACGAGGGCGAAAGAGCCTTGGCGCTTACGCCTACCCTTCTTCCCGTACTCAAAAAGGCTGGGGTAGTAGACTCGGGCGGCGTAGGTCTTATGGTTATCATCAAAGGCTTTGCTTCCGAACTTACGGGCGAAGAAATTGCGGATAGCATAACGGAAACGGAAGATACCGCTCCCGAATCGGATTTTGGCGATAATTCCAGCATTATCAATATGGATTTGGGCGATATCCAATACGCTTATTGTACCGAATTCTTCATTATCAACATGAAAAAGAGTACCACGCTTTCGGCGATTGATAGACTTCGCGAAAGATTGATGGGCTTGGGCGACAGCGTTATTTGTATTGGGGATTTGGATTTGGTAAAGGTGCACGTGCATACCAATCAACCGGGTAAGGCGCTTACTTATGCGTTGGAACTTGGCGAACTTGACCGTCCGAAGATTGAAAACATGCTCGAACAAAACCGCCAAATCAAAGCGCAGTTGGAAGCGGAAAAGAAGGAAATGGGCATGCTTGCCATTTGTACGGGCAGCGGCCTTACGGATATCTTCAAAGATTTGTCGGTAGACGGCATTATCGAGGGCGGGCAAACGATGAACCCCAGCGCCAGCGATATCGCCACGGCGGCGCAAAAAATCAATGCGGAACACATCTTTGTATTCCCCAATAACAAAAACATTATTTTGGCGGCAGAACAAGCCAAAGCGCTTGTGGATAATAAGACGATTCACGTTATCCCCACCAAAAACGTACCGCAAGGCTTTGCGGCTGCGCTTGAATTCAATCCCGAAGCAAGCGCGGAAGAAAACAAGACGAATATGATTCACGCCCTTGATAACGTGAAAGCAGGTCAAGTAACGTACGCGGTACGAAACACCACGCTCAACGGGTTCTCGATTAAGGAAGGCGATATCATTGGTTTGGACGATAAGAAAATTTTGGCGAAGTCGCAATCGGTAGAAGAAACGATGTTGAAACTGATTGCCAAAATGAAAGAGGAATTCCACCAAATGATTACCCTCTACTACGGTGAGGACGTTAAGGAAGAAGAAGCGGAAGCGCTTTGCGCGGCAATCGCGGAAAAATATCCCGATTGCGACGTCGATTTCCATAACGGCGGTCAGTCGGTATACTATTATATCCTCTCGTTAGAGTAATGTATAAATATTTGCATAAAATTATAAAAATAAATCAATAATACAAAGGCGACGGGGCGGGTAAGTTTCGTCGTCTTTTGCATAAAAGCGGTAAAGAATATGCGCATTTCAGCACTTCGTTCCATAGGCGAAAGACGGGAAAAAGAATTTCAAAAATTAGGGCTGTACGAGGCGGAAGATCTCGTACGCTTTTATCCGCGCGCATATCTCGATTTAACCGAGCGTTCGTCGTTGAAAACCGCCTATCATAACGACGTAGTGCTGATTGCTTGCGAGGTGACAAGGCTTGCGCCCGTCAATTATGGCAGCCGCCAAAAGATAGTAAAAGCCTATTGTTCACAGGACGGCTATCCCTTTACTGCGGTGTGGTTTAACCAGCCTTACGTCGCGCAAAAACTAAAACCAGGCGAGTATCTTTTTTATGGCAGAGTGCAAAACAAATACGGACAAATTTCGCTTGTCAATCCCACCTTTGAGCCCTTGGATAAAAACTATCGCTTAAAGGGAATTATCCCCGTGTATCCCTTAAAAGGCAAGCTTAATCAAAAGCTTGTAAGAAGCGCGGTGAAAGAGGCGCTTTCGCGGTGTAATATCGCTAGCGTTATTCCCGATAAAATTATACAAAAATACAATCTTCCGTCGCTCGAAAAAGCCTTTTTCCAAGTGCATAATCCCACAAGCCACGCGGAAAAAGACGAGGCGAGCGAACGCATTGCCCTCGAAGAATATTTCACGTTAATTTCCGCGTTTAAGATTATCAAAGGTGGCAAAGAAGAGGCGCGTATCCGTCGCTACGGCGTAACGGCAGGCGAGGTGAAAGAGTTCGCCTTGCGGTTTGGTTTTGAATTTACGGACGGACAAAAACACGCGGTAAACGACATTTTCGAGAACCTGCGCGCGCCGACGAAAATGAACCGACTTTTGCAAGGGGACGTTGGTAGCG
>JAZRRB010000205.1:0-6543 GCA_045650385.1 Candidatus Scatosoma sp.
TGAGTGGTTTAAGGAGCACGATTGGAAATCGTGTGTAGGTTGAAAGCTTACCGGAGGTTCGAATCCTCTTCTCTGCGCCACATAAAAGGGATACGCAAAAAATGCGTATCCCTTTTATGTTTTCTGCCGAACGTAGAAGAGGATTCGAGGGAGGGAGCCGTTTTGCGGGAGCAAAACGCTTTGCCAACGAAAGCAATTTGCACAAACAACTCCACGGCAAAGGACGCCATTGATAATGGCGGAGCGGGGCGCGCCGCTAAAGGCGCGAATCCTCTTCTCTGCGCCAAACAAAAACGCACGCCGATAGGGCGTGCGTTTTTTGTTGATGTTTTACTTTTTATAACAATCGCAAGCTTTGCCGTTTTCCAAAAATCCTGTATCTTGGCATTTTTGACAGACAAATTGCGGTGTTAATTCCTCTTCGTGTATGCCCATTTCCGCCAACGTTTCGCTACGCAATGCAAGCAAGGCTTGTTTTCTTTCCAAAAGCGAGGGGAGTTTTTTCGGCTCGAACACTTCCGCTTTGGCAAGAGAAATTTCCATTGTGGCAAGCTCGGCAGTGAGTTCCTTAAAGCGTACGTTTTTATTCGCTTTGGCAAACGCTTTATCCGCTTTGCTTATCGCTTTTTCCCGAAGCAATGCGTAATATCTTTCTCTATCCGCTTTTGCGTTAATCTCTTCCACGGCAGGGGATACAAACGTTTTTCCGCTGTGGTTTGCGTTAGAAACCGCCCCGTGTTGGGGGATATCCTTGATGGAGAAGATACCGTCTTTCTTCCAATCGGCGAGAATTTTATTCATGTACGGTATCGCGTTGGCGCTGCTTGCGCTACGCGTTGCCGCTTCCAAAATCATTTCGTCGGTAAACGCCCACTCTTTCCAAGTGCGTATCATCGATACGTTTGTGGCGCTCTTGCGCACGTTTCCGCAAATTTCACGTATCTTTTCAAAGAGTTTCCACTCGTTTGTCCGTTCTTTCAAAAACGCCTTAACGTCCTCTTTGGCAACGATACCAACGGCAAACAGTTTATCCACAATCGCGTTCATGCAATCGAAACTGCCTCTATCCGTCTTTAAGCAATAGAGTGCAATTTCGAGAAGGGAAGTATCTTCATAGCCGCAAGCAAACCATTTTTCCACGTATTCGTCTACGTAGGTGGCAGGGTTGCTCACTTTTACGCCCAATTTTCTTGCAATGCGGAAGGTGAGGCTGGTCAGCGTTTCTCTTTCCGCAAGATACGTGTCGATTTCGCTTTCTTCTATCTTGCCTTTTTCGTATAATTCTTCAAGCGTATAATCGAGCGAGGTAACGCTGCCGCGTTTGACTTTTTTCGCGGTGGCAATCACGCCGCCTTTGGTAAACCCGAGCGTTTCCGTCCATTTACGATAGAGGGAATAATCTCCCTCGTCAGGCTGTTTTTGGTATCCGCCAAGCGCGGTAAATACTTGGATAAGGTCCGCTTCGTGCGCGTTAAAGTTGGAAAGTTCGCGTTCTACCTGTTCGTAAGTAGAACAGCCGTTTTTCAAAAGTTTTTTCGCTTTATTGAAGATATAGGCAGGGGCGACGTTTTCCTTTTGCTTGTTAATGCAGTATTCGACGATAAGAAGAAGCGCTTGCGGTTGCATGGGGTTTTCTTCGAGGAAACGCATGTATTTAAGATAATCGCCTGCGGAGACAAATTTGCCTACCGTTTGCAATTTTCGTTGCAATTCCTTATTGAAATCGCCGTACTGTTCGTAGCGTACCTTTTTCGGTCTGCCAAGCGCCGATTTCACGGGCAAATACTGTACGGCAAAAGGGGATTTGGAGATGATTTCCACCAAATCGTAATCTTCCCAAAAATCGAACGCCGCGATGATTTTTTCTTCCGTCGTTTTCAATACTTCCGCCATGGACGAAAGGGAGAAATCGCCTTCGGGATTTTTACACAAATATAAGCCGTAAAGGTAAACCTTTACAGCAAAGCCGTCCGCTTCGGGCAAATATTTGGTGATGAATTTGTTTTCCAAGGTGACGAACGAATTTCCGTCGTTGTCTTTGGAGAAAGAACAAAACGCCATAACGCGCCTCCCGTCGTCTTTTGTATAAGCGTGCGAAACAAAGCCTTTCACATAGTGAAAAAAGTTGAAAAGCTTTGTGTATTTTTAAGAAAAATTTCGAAGATAAGGGGCTCTTTTCTTGATTTATTCTTATAAATAGTGTATAATAAACAAGTATAATTGCCCTCTTTATCGCGAGGTAGGTTTTATTATACTCGTTTTTGACGGTAAAATCAAGTCGTTTTAACGATTTTTTATAAAAAAAGAAAAAGTAAAAAAGGAGGGGGAGTATCGATGCGCATTTTGCATACGTCCGATTGGCACGTGGGAAAACGCTTGATGGGTAGAGAACGCTTGGACGAACAAGCACAGGCTTTGGACGAAATTGCAAAAATTTGCGACGATGAGAATATCGAACTCATCCTTCTTGCAGGCGACGTATTCGATACGTATACGCCAAGCGCGGACGCCGAAGAACTGTTTTATTCGAAAGTGAAAAAAATTGCCGGGGAGAACCGTTCGGTGCTGATTATCAGCGGCAACCACGACGACGGCGTAAGGCTTTCCTCTATCGCGCCTTTTTCCGAGGAACAAGGGGTATACGTCGTGGGCAACGCGCGTATGCCGATTTTGGTGAAAGAAAGCGCAAGACAAACCCGTCCTATGCAATCGGGCAAGGGTTACGCGATATTTGAAAACGGCAATAAGGAGCGTATTTTCGTATCCACGTTGCCCTATCCCAACGAAGCGCGTTTTAAGGAAGAAAAATCCGAACTTTCTTACGTAGAACGCATGAAAGCTTGGATGGACGAAGGGGAAAGCGGAAACGTGGAGAAATTGCCCTCCGTCTTTATGGCGCATATTTTCGTTGCGGGCGGTAGCGTATCCGAGGGGGAACGCGAGATTGATTTGGGCGGCGCAAGGGCTGTTCCCGTAGAGCTTTTACCAAAGAGCGATTATATCGCGCTTGGGCATCTACATAAAAAGCAAAAGATGGGCGGCGGTAATTGTTATTACAGCGGTTCGCCCCTTCAATATTCGTTTGACGAACGCCCCGATAAAAGCGTGAAAGTATTTGATTTGACGAAAGAGGGCGTCACGGGCTTGAAAGACGTGCCGTTGACAAGCGGTAGAAAGCTGGTGCGGTTAACGGCGGAAAACGTGACGGACGGCGTAAGGCTGTTGGAAGAATATCCTGGTGCGCTTGTCGAACTGACGTTGGTGTTGTCCGCGCCGCTTACCAAAGCTGATTCCTTGCTGTTATATTCGCACGAAAATCTCGTATCGTTGCTCACGGAAATTCGCGTAGAAGGGGAACTTGTTTTCGAATCGAGAAAAGGACTTTCCGACGAGGCGCTTTTCGACGCGTATTACAAGAGCGCGTATAACGCAGCGCCTAAAGAAGAAGTAAAAACGCTGTTTTTGGAAACGATGGCGGAGCTTTCCGAAAGATAAAACAGCACCCATAAAAAGAAAAATAAAACGAGGAGGAGCGTATGAAGCCCGTATATTTGGAATTTTGCGGTTTGAATAGTTTTGAAGACAAAGCGCAAATCGATTTTTCCAAACTGCTTGCCGGCGGCGTATTCGGTATTTTCGGCGATACGGGTAGCGGAAAAAGTACGATACTCGACAGTATCCATTTCGCCTTGTATGGGGAAATAGACCGCGCTCCCAAATCGTTTAACGACTGTATCAACCACCGCGCGGACGGCGCGTACGTGACGTTCGATTTTGAAATTTTAACGGACGGCGTTAGACGCACGTATCGAGTAAAACGGGAACGCCGTCGTAAAAACGGCACGACGAAGGCGTATTTGTACGAGCGTACCTCGTCGGGGGAATTGCTTTCGCTTGCCGAGGGTGCGCGCGAAGTAGATGAAAAGATAGAAGAGATTATCGGGCTTACCTTTTCCGATTTCAAGACGTGTATTGCGCTTCCGCAAGGGGATTTTGCGGCGCTTGTCAAATCGACGGCGGCGGAAAGAGTAAAGCTCGTGGCGCGGCTTTTCAATTTGGAACGCTATGGCGAGCGGCTGGCAAAGGCCATCAATGAACGGTATTTCCGCGCGGAAGAAGAGGTGAATTTAATCGCGGCGAAAATGGAAGAAAACGAGGGCGGCGACGAAGGGCTTTTCGAGAATACGCAGTTGGAGATTGCCGAAGATAAAAAGAACGTAGAAGGTGCAAAGACGGCGCTGATGGCGGCGGAAGAACGCTTGCAAACGTATACGGCGCTGCAAAAGGAAAAGCAAGCATTTGACGTTTTGAAAAACCGCTTTGCTTTATTGCAGGCGCGCTTGGACGAAATGCAGGAAAAACGCGCGCTGTTAGGGCGGTATCCCAAAGCGGAAGCGGTGGTGGAAAAATCCAATGAACGCGCCACGGCGGAAAGAGAAAAAAACTTAGCAAAAGAACGTGCGGCGGCGGCAAAAACGGCGTATGAAAGCACGATAGAAAGACAAAGAAAAGCGAAGTTGTTTTTGACGGAAAACAACTTTGACGAGAAGATAGTAAACGCGTCTTTAACGTTACAAAAATTAAAAGAAAGCGAACAGGATAGACTGCACGCGGAAAGGGTGAGAAAAGAATACGACGCTTGCGTGGCGCAATACCGATTGCTCAAAGACAAATGTCCACAGGAAGATTTTGCGGCAAAGAAGGCGGCGTTGGAAGAGGAAATTCACGCGCTTGGCGAAGATGCCACGCTGCTTGATTATTTGAAACGCAATTACAAAGGCGTGTTGCTTGCCGATACGTATGGAGAGGTGCGCGCAGACTTGACTGCGATAGCGGAAAAATATCCGCAAACGCAAGCGGACGTGTGCCAGTTGTTGGAGAAATATACCGTCAAAGAAACGGACGGAAAAACCGTGGATATTGCGGCAATCAATCTTTCCTTCCGTGAAAAAGAACAGCAGAAAAAACGTTTGCAAGCATCGCTTGATGGTTTGGAAACCCGTCGCAAAGAGTACGAGGATAACGAACGGAAAAAAGAATTGATTAAAGAACAGGGTTCGCTGCTGAAACAAAATTTACAGCTTGCCTTGGATAAGATAGCCGATTTGCAGGGTTTGGGCACGGAAAAAGAAGCGTTGACGAAATTGGAAACGCTCAAAAAGGCGCAAGCGGAAGCGCAAACGGAGATAGAACGTTTGCAGGAAAAGTGCAACGGATATTTTGCGGAACTGCAAACGCAGGAAAAAATGCATGCGTTGTATACCGAACGGGAAAAAGAACTGCTTACGCAAATGCAAACGCTGTTACAAGAAAACGGGTTTGAAAACGAAAAGCAAGCGGAAAATATATTGCGCATTGTAGGGAATTTCGAAAAGGAACAAACGGCGGTTAAGACGTTTTTTGAGGAATACGAAATTTGTCGCAGACAATACGAAGAAACGGATAAGACGAAGTTTGAAAACTACAACGAAAACGCGTTCACAGCGGCGGTTTCTTTGCAAGCGTCTACAAAGTCGGTATACGATACGTTGGTGCGTGCGTTGCACATAAAAGAAGCAAAGCTTGAACGGTTGGTTGCTTTGCGGGAGAAATTCAAACAGCAGGCAAAAGAACTTGCGGAAAAACGCAAGAAATTGCAGGTATGCGACGAACTTCGCCAACTGCTCCGCGGGAATAAATTTTTGGAATTTATCGCTTCGGAATATTTGCAAGAGGTATGCCTTTTGGCGAGTAAGACGTTGCTTTCGCTGACGGGTGGACGGTACTTTTTGCAGTACGATAAAGAATTCAAGGTGGGCGACAATCGCGACGGCGGTGCGCTGCGTGCAGTGAAGACGTTGTCGGGGGGAGAGACGTTCCTTGTTTCCCTTTCGCTTGCTTTGGCGCTCTCCGCGTCCATTTGTCAAAAATCCCGCCGTCCTATCGAATTTTTCTTCCTCGACGAAGGATTTGGTACGTTGGACGAAAAGTTGGTGGAAACGGTTATGGACGTATTGGGGAAATTGAGCAAGAGTTTTTCCGTAGGGCTGATTTCCCACGTAGAGGAATTGAAACGCCGTATTGAAAACAAAATTTTGGTGACGGGCGCAACGGAAGTGAAAGGTTCTACCTTGCGCGTAGAAACGTTTGGATAAAGAGAAAACAAAAAGGAAAAGAAGAGTATGATCGTAAGCGCAGTAGCGTTATGGAAAAAATTCGATTTGACCTCGCCGTTGAACGTGGCGGAGTGGGGAATCGAGGAAGAACGGGGAATCCGTTCCTGCCACGTTGCCTATTCCGGGCATACGGTAGCGGACGGAAGCGTGCGTATTTACGCCCGTTTGATGTATCCGCAGGGGGGAGGGAAATATCCTGCGGTGCTTTTGCTTGGTGACGCGGGCAGGCTGCTTGACGAGGAATTGGCGGAATATTTCCTGCAAAAAGGTTACGCTGTTTTAATGCCTGATTATTCGGGGAGAACGTCTAAAGACAAAGAGGGGACGTTGCGTACGGTGTATCCTGCTTCCCTTGCCCACGGCAATTATGAAAATCGGCAAGGGTATA
>JAZRRB010000206.1:0-1683 GCA_045650385.1 Candidatus Scatosoma sp.
CCGCCTTCGCCTTCCCACGTTGCACGCCAGCCGCCGCTTTCGTAGTATTGTTGCGTACGGAACCAATCGGTGATAATCCAAGTCATTCTTTGCAAGTCACCAATGCCGCCCTCTAAAATGATTTCACGCATTTTGCGGTAAATGCAGTTGGTACGTTGATTGAACATCATCGCAAAGCGAGCGTTGTGCTTCGCCGCAAATGCATTCATTTCACGAACTTGCTTGGTGTATACGCCTGCGGGCTTATCGCAAATGACGTGAAGTCCGCGTTTTAAACACTCCATAACAATTTCAGGGTGTTGATAGTGCGGAGTTTCTACCAAAATTGCATCGCAGAGCCCGCTGTCCAGCATCTCAATATAGTTGGCAAAATAGGTGATGCTATCGTCTGCCATTTTTCCCTTGATTGCTTCAAGCTTTACAGGGCGGTTATCGCAAATTGCCGTTATCACACCGTTTTCAATTTTTCCGCCTTTGAATAATGCGTCTGCATAATGCGTGCCTTGATTGCCCGCACCGACTATACCAAATCTAACTTTTTCCATTATGTAAGCTCCTTCTACATTGCGTTCTAACCTCTTTTCAAAAAAGAACCTAGACCGCCTAACATCATTGCGTATATTATAACTCTTTTCTCTTTTATTGTCAATAGAATTTTGATTTTTTGTTGCATTTAAATAAAATTTATTTTTTACGAAAAGCGCCGCGCCGTCCTCGTTTCTACGAGGTGGTATTCCACTCTCTCCTCATAAGCTGCATATGCAGGGCTAAACGGAGAGGAAAAGATGAGCTCACCCTTAGAACTCGCAATTATGCAAAATCCTTTCCCGCATAAGAGAACGGGAATACCGTAAACGTGCGCATATACACACACGTACGACCTTTCTAAATCTGTTATTTCACTATCAAAAGCGCAAACAATAACACTGCTTCCGCAAAGCGCCAACGTTTTTAGGGTTTGCGGAAAATATAAGTCCTTATCCACAACAACACCCAATTTCCCTGCTTTTGTTTCATATGTCTTTACGTTTGCGCCTGAAGAGCACTCGCCGTCTATCGCATGCAACATATCCGAAACCCCCAAAAGGCGACCGTTATCCGCCACGGCAACCGATTTTCTCTTATGCCCCATCGTATCCGTTACGCAACCGAACAAAACAACGTTTTTATCCCGCTTGGACAGCTTTGCCCCCTCTTCAAAGAAAGTACTCTCCCCTTTTAATTCTTTCTCGTAACTTACCTCCCCCGCGCCGTTAAAGCCGAAAACCGTGACGTCTACACTCCCCTCCAACTCCCTTTCTTTAAAGGCACGCAATGAGCCTTGCGAAACAAAAGCAATACGCATCACTCCCCTCCCATTTTTCACTTCTATCATTATATCCATTCCAAGAGGAAAAGGTGCAGTATATCTTTTGCGCCACGTGGGAATATTATAAAGCAAGGAAAATAAGTGTAGGAGGGAGTTATGTTTTGGATGGGATTTATCGTCGGCGTGGTTGCTGGCGGGAATATCGGCGTAATCGTTATGGCGTGTTTTAAAATGAGTAAAAATTAAATCGGCGGAACTTTCCGCCGATTCTTCTTACTTGGAGTATTTATTGACAAGCGATTGCATCTCGTCAAGATTTTTAATCATATCCTTTGCTAATACCAAATGACATCTGGCACGGACAAGATTTTGAT